>JAJAYV010000101.1 GCA_026786045.1 Frankiaceae bacterium
GCGCCGCGTCAGCAGCCCCGGGCAGGACGGGGACCGCGGTCGGGGGCCAGGACTGCATGGCGGCAGCGTACCGACGCCCTGGCGCGGGGCGTCCGGCCGCGGGGTTCACCCGATCGGCCTACACAGAGAACACGCAGAGTTACCGATTCACCCTGCATGTCACGCTCCGTCAAGACCCGCCGCACCCTTGCCGCCTCCCTCGCCCTGGTCCTCGCCGGGTTCGGCGTCACCACCGCGCTGGCGCCGGCCATGGCCGAGACGGTGTCCAACGGTCTGCAGGTGGTCGGCGGGCAGGCGGGCCCTGACGCCGCCTTCAAGCGGATCGGCACCGTGCGCCGCACGGCCGTGACGACAGCCGCCGCACGTACGGCGACCGCCTCGACGAGCTACACGTTCTCGACCCTGCTCAACGGCCAACCGGTCCGCTGGGACCCCTGCACCCCGATCCGCTGGACGGCGAACACCGCCCGCGGCCCGGCCGGTGGCCTGGAGGTCCTGCAGGAGGCGGTCACCCGCATCGCGCAGGTCACCGGCACGACCTGGCAGTACGTCGGGGCGAGCACGGCCAACGCCACGTCCGCCTACCTGCCGAAGTCGGCGCAGGCGAGCTACCCGCCGGTCCTGCTCGGCTGGACCGACGGCGCGAGCAGCGATCTGCTGGCCGGCCAGGCGAAGAGCGTGCTGGGGATGACGCGCACCGCGTGGTTCGGCCTCCAGCGGCCCGACGGCAGCAAGGTCGCCGCGACCCGCGCCGCCGTCATCGCCCTCGACAGCGCCGACACCCTCCCGCTGCGCGGCGCGACCTCGTGGAAGGCGCTGGCCCTGCACGAGCTCGGGCACGTCATGGGTCTGGGGCACGTGGGTGACCGCACCCAGCTCATGGCCAATGTGCTGCCGCCCGTGACCGACCTGCAGGCCGGCGACCGGGCGGGCCTGGTCCGGGTCGGTCGGACGGCCGGCTGCGTCGTCGTCAAGTAGCGGGAACTGCTCAGAACGGCGGCCACGGGATCGCCGGCCAGTCCGGCGACGGCTCGGGGTGGCGCCGGCTGGTGATTATCCGGTCCACCCGCTCCACGGTCGCCTGCACCTCGGTGACCGTCAGCAGCTCGTGCAGCGCCTCCCCCAGGTCGCCCTCGAGCTCGGCGCGCAGCCGGGACAGCACCTCGACCGCCTCGTCGGTGAGCGGGAGGCCGCGCCACTGCCACAGCAGCGTGCGCAGCTTGTCCTCGGCCGAGAAGCAGATCCCGTGGTCGACGCCCAGCACCCGGCCGTCGGGGCGAGGCAACAGGTGACCGCCCTTGCGGTCGGCGTTGTTCACGACGGCGTCAAAGACGGCCATGCGACGCAGGTCGGGGTGGTCGCTCCGGGCCAGCGCGGCGAGGTCGACCTGCTCGTCGACGTCGACCCAGAGCTGGCACATCCCGCTGCCGAACGGTCCGTCCCGCATCACCGTCGGGGGCACGACCCCCCAGCCGGTCGCCTCCGAGACGAGGTAGGCAGCGACCTCGCGGCCGGCCAGCGTCCCGTCCGGGAAGTCCCACAGCGGGCGCTCGCCCCGCACCGGCTTGTAGACGACGGGCACGGCGGCGTCGTCCAGCGTGGCGAGGCAGTAGAGCGTGGCGTTGCTCGCGTCGACCAGGCGCCCCTCGACGCTCAGCTCGGCCTCGCGCAGCAGCCGCAACGCGTCGTCGTGCTTGAGCACCATCCCGTCAGTCTCGGGCAGGACGCCGTCGCGGCGCGAGTCGGAGCTCAGCGACGGTGACCGTTCTGCCGGGGGCAGATGTGCCCCTCGGGGTCGAGGGGCAACGCGCACAGCGGGCACGGCGGTCGACCCGCCGCCACGACCCGCTGCGCGCGCACGATGAACGCACGGGCGGTGTTGGCGCTCATCCGGACCCGCAGCGTGTCGGGGCCCTCCTCGGCCTCGGACAAGACCTCGACCTCGGTCTCGTCCTCGGTGGGCGCCAGCGCCTCGACGACGACCTGCTCGCTCTCGCCGTCCCAGGCCAGGCCCATCGTGCCGACCCGGAACTCCTCCTCGACCGGAGCGTCGAGCGGCGCGGTGTCCTCGAGCTCGCGCGGGGCGACGGCGGGCACCTCGCCGGCGCCACGACGGCGGACCTCCTCGAGCAGCTCCTGGAGGCGCTCGGTGAGCAGCGCGACCTGCACCTTCTCCAGGGCGACGGAGACGGTGCGCCCACCACCTGAGGCCTGGAGGTAGAAGGTGCGGTCACCCGGCTGCCCGACCGTGCCCGCCACGAAGCGGTCGGGCGGGTCGAAGAGGAAGACCTGGCGTGGCACGCCCTCGACCCTAGACGGCGCCGGCGCCGCCGCCGACGACCGCGTCGGAGGACCCCTTGCGCCGACGGCCCTTCTTCTTGGGCGGCAGCAGGTCGGCCACGCCGCCCCCGGTGTCGTTGACCCGTACGACGAAGGGCCGCAGCTCGGTGTAGCGGATCACCGTCACCGAGCAGGGGTCGATCGCGATGCGCTGGAACTGGTCGAGGTGCAGCCCCATGGCGTCGGCCACGACCGACTTGATGACGTCGCCGTGCGAGCAGGCCAGCCAGGTCGCGTCGGGGCCCAGGCGCGAGTTCCAGTCCCGGACGGCGGAGACGGCGCGGGCCTGGGTGTCGCGCAGCGCCTCACCCTCCGGTCCGGGGAAGACGACGGCCGACGGGTGCGCCTGCACGACCTTCCACAGCGGGTCCTTGGCGAGCTCCTTCAGCGGCCGCCCTGTCCAGTCGCCGTACCGGCACTCCCCCAGCCGCTCCTCGACCTGCAGCTGCTGCTCGCGCCCCTCGAGGATCGCAGCAGCGGTGTCCAGGCAGCGGTCGAGCGGGCTGCTGACGACTGCGTCGAACGCCAGCGGCCGCAGCCGCTCGGCGACGGCCTCCGCCTGCTTCGCGCCGCGCTCGTCGAGGTGCAGGCCGGGCGTCCACCCGGCCAGCACCGGTCCGGTCATGTGGGTGAGGCCGTGGCGGACGAGCACGACGGTGGTCACTCCGCGACCCTACGGCGCACGGTGCCGGCGGCGCCTACTTTGACTGGGTGCGCAGACGCCTGCTGGTGCTGGTCGCCGCAGGTGCGCTTGGCGGCATCCTCGCGCTGACGGTCGGCCCCGTCTCGCAGACCCGTGCGCTCAGCGAGTTTCTGGACATCCTCCGGGCGGTGTCCGCCCCCCTTGGTCTGCCTGAGCCGACCGAGCGGGCGGCGGAGGGTCTGGCGAACGTCCTGCTGTTCGTCCCGCTGGGGGCAGCCGGTGGCTGGCTCGCCCGCAGGGGGCGCCAGTGGTGGGTGGTGCTCGCCCTGGGGGTCCTGGCCGTGCTGGTCGAGGCAGTGCAGTACCCGGTGGACGGGCGGGACGCATCGCTCCAGGACGTCGTCCTCAACACGATCGGCGGCCTCCTGGGCGTGACGGCAGCGGTCCTCAGCAAGTGGTGGTGGCGCCGTCGCCGTGTCGGCGCTACAGCCAGCGCTTCCGCTTGAAGAACAGGTAGAGCCCGCCCACCGACAGCACAAGTATTACTGTCGAGGCGACGAATCCGCCCTGCTGCTGGCTGCCGGGGAACGGGATGTTCTGCCCGAAGTAGCCGGTCACCGCGGTCGTCACGGCCAGGATCGCCGCCCATGCCGTGAGCCGGAAGACGGTCTCGTTGAGCCGGTTGCTGGCCAGCGTGAGGTTGGTGTCGAGCAGGGTGCCGAGCACGTCGCGCAGCCCGTCGATCGCCTCGACCGCGCGCTGCACGTGGTCGTCGACGTCCCGGAAGTACGGGCCCATCTGCTCGTCCGCGAACGGCCCGCCGGGACGCACCACGACCGCGACCACCTCGCGCATCGGCAGGACGGCCCGACGGAGCCGGGTGAGGTCCTTGCGTAGCGAGAACGACCGGCGCTGCAGTTCACCGGTGCGCTGGGCGTCCTCGTCGAAGAGCAGGTCCTCGAGGTCATCGGCCTCGTCGTCGAGCCGCTCCACCGCGAGTGCGTGCCCGTCGACGAGGTGGTCGAGCAGTCCGTGCGCGAGGTAGGCGACGCCGGAGTGGGCGAGCGGCGAGGCGGCGTCCCACCGCTGCAGCAGCGGCTCCAGGTCCACCAGCTCGGTCTTGCGGACCGTGACGAGCGCCTGCGGGGTGAGGAAGGCCGCGAGCTCGCCCGTCTCAAGCAGCCCCTCGGCGCCGTCGCACACCCGAACCGCGTAGGCGGCGAGGAAGTCGTGGTCGCTGTAGCGATCGAGCTTGGCCCGCTGGTGCTCGTGCAGCGCGTCCTCGATCGCCAGCGGGTGCAGCCCGAACTCCTCGACCAGCACCTCCATGTCCTGCGCGGACGGCTGGAGCAGGTCGAGCCAGATGACGCTGCCGGGGACGGCGAGGTGGTCGCTGATCTCGGCGACCGGGAAGCCGGCGGCTACGAGCTGGCCGCCGCGGTACAGCCGCGTGTGGGCGGCGCACCCGGTGGGCGACGGAGCCCGGCACGTGTCGGCAGCGTGGGTCACGCCGGGCAGCCTGTCAGGCCGGACACCGGCGCAGCCGCACCGCCACCACAGCGGCGAGCCCGAACCGGAAGAGCGCGGCGCCCCGCAGCGGAGTGCCCGGGTGCGACA
>JAJAYV010000102.1 GCA_026786045.1 Frankiaceae bacterium
GCGGCTGGCCCGGCTCACCGCCGCGAAGGCCAGCGGCATCCCGCCAGTGCTCGAGCCGCTCACCCGCACCGTGCGGGCCGCGCACCCCAAGGCCGACCTGCGCGTGATCGTCCGGGCGTACGAGGTGGCCGAGGGGCTGCACGACGGGCAGCGGCGCCGCAGCGGGGACCCGTACATCACCCACCCGCTCGCGGTCACGACGATCCTGGCCGAGCTGGGCATGGACACCACGACGCTGGTCGCGGCGGTGCTGCACGACACGGTCGAGGACACCCGCTACTCCCTGGACGACGTGGCCAAGGAGTTCGGCCCCGACGTCGCCCAGCTCGTCGACGGGGTGACCAAGCTCGACAAGGTGCAGTTCGGCGAGGCCGCCGAGGCCGAGACGATCCGCAAGATGGTCGTGGCGATGGCCCGCGACCCGCGGGTGCTGGTCATCAAGCTGGCCGACCGGCTGCACAACATGCGCACGCTGCGCTGGCTCAAGCAGGAGAAGCAGGAGCGGATCGCCCGTCAGACGCTGGAGATCTTCGCGCCGCTGGCCCACCGGCTCGGCATGAACACGCTGAAGTGGGAGCTGGAGGACCTCGCGTTCGCGACGCTCTACCCGAAGCGCTACGACGAGATCGTCCGCCTGGTCGCCGAGCGGTCGCCGTCGCGCGACACCCAGCTCGCCGAGGTCGTGGAGAAGATCAGCGCCGAGCTCAAGGCCGCGCGGATCCGGGCGACGGTCACGGGCCGGCCGAAGCACTACTACTCGATCTACCAGAAGATGATCGTCCGCGGTCGCGACTTCGCCGACATCTACGACCTGGTCGGCATCCGCGTGCTCGTCGACGACGTCCGCGACTGCTACGCCGCGCTGGGCACCGTGCACGCGTCCTGGTCGCCCGTCCCCGGGCGGTTCAAGGACTTCATCGCGATGCCCAAGTTCAACATGTACCAGTCGCTGCACACGACGGTCATCGGTCCGCAGGGCAAGCCGGTCGAGATGCAGATCCGCACCGAGGAGATGCACCGCCGCGCGGAGTACGGCATCGCGGCTCACTGGAAGTACAAGGAGGGCACCTCGCCCGCGCCGGTCAAGGGCGATGACATGGCCTGGCTGCGCCAGCTGCTCGACTGGCAGCGCGAGGCGGCCGACCCCGGCGAGTTCATGGACTCGCTGCGCTACGACCTGCACTCCACCGAGGTGTTCGTCTTCACCCCCAAGGGCGACGTCGTCAGCCTGCCCGCGGCCGCTACCCCGGTCGACTTCGCGTACGCCGTGCACACCGAGGTCGGCCACCGCTGCATCGGCGCGCGCGTCAACGGCCGGCTGGTGCCCCTGGAGTCCACGCTCGAGAACGGCGACGTGGTCGAGGTCTTCACGAGCAAGGCCGACACCGCGCACCCCAGTCAGGACTGGCTGCAGTTCGTCAAGAGCCCCCGCGCGCGCAACAAGATCAAGCAGTGGTTCGCCAAGGAGCGCCGCGAGGACGCCGTCGAGGCCGGCAAGGAGGCCATCGCGCGCGCGGTCCGCAAGCAGGGCCTGCCGCTGCAGCGGCTGCTCGCCGGCGAGACGCTGCCCAACGTCGCCAAGGACCTCCACCTCACCGACGTCACCTCGCTGTACGTCGAGGTCGGCGAGGGCCGGGTCTCGGCCCAGAGCGTGGTGCAGAAGATCATGGCCGGGCTCGGCGGCACCGAGGGCGCCGTCGAGGACCTGGCCGAGACCGCGGTCCCCAGCCCGGTCAAGCGCAAGGGCCCGGTCGGCGACCCCGGCGTCGTGGTCAAGGGCGTCTCGGACGTGTGGGTCAAGCTGGCCCGCTGCTGCACCCCGGTGCCGGGCGACGACATCGTCGGCTTCGTGACCCGCGGCCGGGGCGTGTCGGTCCACCGCGGCGACTGCGTCAACGCCGGCCCGCTGCTGTCCGACGCCGACCGCGTCGTCGAGGTCGAGTGGGCGCCGACGTCGGGGTCGATGTTCCTCGTGGCGATCCAGGTCGAGGCGCTGGACCGCACCCGGCTGCTCTCGGACGTCACCCGGATGCTGTCCGACGCCCACGTCAGCATCCTGTCGGCGACGGTGACCACCACCCGCGACCGCGTGGCGGTCTCCCGCTTCACCTTCGAGATGGGTGACCCGAAGCACCTGGGTCACCTGCTCGCCCAGGTGCGCAACGTGCAGGGCGTCTACGACGCCTACCGCGTCACCAGCTGATCGGGTCCTGCCCGGGCTCCCCGCCCCCGGGGGTCAGACCTGCGGGGCGGCGCGCAGGGTCTGGATCTGGACGGGGAGGACGGGCTTGCCGTCGCCCGAGCCGTTGGTCTCGTCGGAGCCGGCGGCGGCGACCTCGTCGAGGATGTCGAGCCCCTCGGTGATCGTGCCGAACGGCGTGTACTGCGGCGGCAACGAGCTGTTTTCGTAGACGAGGAAGAACTGGCTGCCGTTGGTGTCGGCGCCGGCGTTGGCCATCGCGACGGTGCCGCGCGGATAGGTAGCGCCCTCGAGATTCTCGTCGGCGAAGGTGTAGCCGGGGCCGCCCGAGCCGGTGCCGGTCGGGTCGCCGCACTGCAGGACGCTGATCCCGACCGTCGTCAGGCGGTGGCAAGGGGTGTCGTCGAAGTAGCCGGCGTCGGCCAGCGAGCGCAGGCTGTTCGCCGTGCACGGCGCCGCTGCGCTGTCCATCGTGAAGACGATGTCGCCGCGGTCGGTGGCGAGGGTGACGTCGAAGACCTGCTTGAGCTCGACTCCCGTGACCGGCGGCGCAGCGACCTCGCGCGAGGCCGGCGCGCCGCCCTCGACGTATTCGCAGCCGGGGTCGCCGGGGGCGAGTGACGGCTCGGTCGAGGCACTGGCGGACGGTTCGACGGACGCGGTCGGCTCGGCAGACGGGACCGCCGACGGGCTCGCGGCGGCCGCGACGTCGGTCGGCGCGTCCTCGCCGCCGTTCACCGCCACGGTGACGGCGATCGCCGCTCCGGCGACCAGCAGCACGGCGACGACGCTCGCGACGACGGCCCGGCGCTGCTTGCTGCGCTGGGTGGCGGCCGCGCTGCGGGCCGCCTGGCGCTCGGCCCGCTGCCGGGCGAGCTCCTTCTCGCGCTTGCTGCTGGCCACGCCGTGTCCTCCTGCTGCTGTCATGGGGGCAGGCCGCAGCGGTGCGGCCGACCGGAGTCTAGGCAATCCCGGTCGAGCCGGGCGGCCGGACGCCGCTAGGCTCGGTCACCGTTCGGCACCGATCCGAGGAGGCTGAGCGACCCGACCGAGAGGACGTCCGTGCTGGTCCGCGGGTTCCCCGCCCAGGCGTTCGACACCAACTGCTACGTCGTGGCCCCCGGGCAGGGCGAGCAGTGCGTGGTCGTCGACCCCGGGATCGGCGTGGAGCAGCAGCTCGACGCCCTGCTGCGCGAGCACGACCTGCAGCCCGTCGCCGTGCTGCTCACGCACGGCCACCTCGACCACACCTTCTCGGTCGCGCCCGTCTGCGGCGCCCGCGGCATCCCGGCCTGGATCAGTTCCGGTGACCGCGACCAGCTCGCCGACCCGGTGAAGTACCTCTCGGCCGGCAGCGCGAACCTGTTCGGCGGCCGGCTCGAGTGGTCCGAGCCCGACGACGTGCGGCTGCTCGACCCCGAGGTCCCGCTCGAGATCGCCGGCCTGCGCATCAACGTCGACCTGGCGCCCGGTCACACCACCGGCTCCGTGGTCTTCCGGCTGCCCGGTGACGAGGTCGACGGCGAGCCCGGGGCGCCGGTGCTGCTGTCCGGCGACGTGCTGTTCGCCGGCTCGATCGGCCGCACCGACCTGCCCACCGGCAGCTGGGAGCAGATGCAGGCCTCGCTGCGCGACGTCGTGCTGTCGATGCCCGACGACACCGTCGTGCTGCCCGGGCACGGTCCAGCCACCACGATCGGCCGCGAGCGCGCGAGCAACCCCTTCCTGCAGGATCTGCCGCCTGCCCCGCCGTCGCGAGGGCTGTGATGGCCGCCCCCAAGGGGACGTACGACGTGCTGCCCGGGGCCGAGTTCGGCGCCTCGCTGACCGTGCGCGAGGCGCTGCTCGCGCCGACCCGGCTGGCCGGCTACGCCTACGCCGAGGCGCCCGTCTTCGAGGCGACCGAGCTGTTCGCCCGCGGCGTGGGGGAGAGCACCGACGTCGTCACCAAGGAGATGTTCACCTTCTCCGACCGGGCCGACCGCTCGCTGACGCTGCGACCCGAGGGGACCGTCGGCGTGCTGCGAGCGGCGCTCGACGGCGGCCTGCACAAGGGCCAGCTGCCGGTGAAGCTGCGCTACGCCGGGCCGATGTTCCGCGCCGAGCGCCCGCAGGCCGGCCGCTACCGCCAGTTCCAGCAGGTCGGGATCGAGGCGCTCGGGCTCGACGACCCGGCGCTCGACGCCGAGGTGGTCGCGCTGGCCTGGCAGGCCTTCGCCGGGCTGGGCCTGACGCAGGTCCGGCTGCTGCTGACCTCACTCGGCGACCCGGAGTGCCGGCCTGCCTACCGGGACGCGCTGACGGCGTTCTTCGACGGCCTCGACCTCGACGAGGACACCCGCCGGCGGGCGCTGCTCAACCCGCTGCGCGTGCTTGACGACAAGCGGCCCGAGGTGCAGGCCCAGCTGGCCGGCGCCCCGCTCATGGTCGACAGCCTCTGCGCTGCCTGCCGCGACCACCTGGGCGCCGTGCAGGCCGGCCTCGACGACCTCGGCGTGCCGTACGAAGCGGCGCCCCGGCTCGTGCGCGGGCTCGACTACTACATGCGCACCACCTTCGAGCTCGTCCACGACGGGCTCGGCGCGCAGTCCGCCGTCGGCGGCGGCGGGCGGTACGACGGGCTGTCCGAGGCGATCGGCGGCCCGCCGCTGCCCGGCATCGGCTGGGCGCTCGGCGTCGAGCGCACCGTCCTCGCGCTGAGCGCCGAGGGGCTCGACGCGCCCGAAGAGCCGCCGCTGCAGGTCTTCCTCGTCCCGCTCGGCGCCGCCGCGAAGGCCCGCGCGGTCAGCCTGGTCGGGCAGCTGCGCGCGGCCGGTCTCGCCGCCGACCTGGCCTACGGCGACCGCGGGATGAAGGGCGCGATGAAGGCCGCCGACCGCTCCGGCGCGGCCTACGCCGTCGTGCTCGGCGACCGCGACCTCGACGC
>JAJAYV010000103.1 GCA_026786045.1 Frankiaceae bacterium
CGCGCGGTCGTCGCGCTCGGTCGCCGGCACGTGGCGCAGGTCGGTCCACTGCGCCCGCAGGGTGGTCCGGTCGTGCACGGTGCGCGTGACACCGGTGCCCGCGGCGTCGGCGAAGGTGCTGCGGAGCGCCGGGTGCCGGCGCAGCAGCGTCGACAGCGCGCGGTCGAGGCGGTCCTCGTCGAGCGCGCCGGTGTGCCGGACGTCCTGCCGCAGCGTGAACACCGGCGTGCCGGGGTGCAGCCGCTCGAAGACCAGGACCCCGCGCTGGGCCGTGGAGACCGGCGCCGGGCCCGGCGCGGCCGGTGCCGCAGCCGGTGTCGCGGCGCCGGACCGCCAGCGCTCGACGAGGTGCCGTCCCGCAGCGAGGTCCATCAGGAGACTCCCGCGCGCTCGCCCGTCAGGTGCCGCCCGGCCGGCTCGGCGCTGGTCCGCCTGCGCACCTCGGCGAGGTGGTGGAGCGAGGCGAGGACGTCGTCGTGGGGGACGCCGAAGTCGATGAGGCAGGCGATCTCGTCCACGCCGATCTCCTCCAGCCCGCGCGCGGTTCGCACCGCGTCGGCGACGGTGCCGAACAGGCCGCTGGTGGTGAAGTAGCGCTCGAACGCGTGCGTGATGAGGAACCGCCGGTCCCGCTCGGGCAGCCGGTCGATGTCGACGCCGTCGGGCAGCAGCCCTGACGAGGCCTGCGCGACGAGGTCGGCGGAGCTGCGCAGGTAGTCGCAGAAGGGCTCGCGCACCACCTCCCGCACCGCGTCCCGGTCCGGCCCGACCAGGGTGTGCAGCATGAGGGCGACGTGCGCGCCCGGGCCCCGCTCCTCGCGGTAGGCCGCGATGTTGTCCCGCAGCCGCTCGACGTCCTGGCCGAGCAGGTGGGTCAGCAGGCCCGCGCCGAGCCGGCCCGCCGTCCGGCACGTCGCGGGGGTGCCCGCGCTGGTGATCCACACCGGCAGCTCCCGCTGCACCGGGGCCGGGAAGACCCGCACCCCGTGCATCTCCCCGGCACCGTCGGGGAACGCGACCTCCTCCCCCCGCCACAGCCTGCGCACGGTGTCGACGGTGTCCACCAGCGCGCCCCTGCGGTCGGCGTAGTTCTCCGGGCGCAGGACGAAGTCGCCCGCGTGCCAGCCGGACGCGAACGACACCCCCACCCGTCCCCCGGAGAGGTTGTCGACGACCGACCACTCCTCGGCGATCCGGACGGGGTGGTGCAGCGGTGCCACGACGCTGCCCGCCCGGACCCCGATCCGCTCGGTCACCGCGGCCACCGCCGCGCCGGTGACGGCCGCGTTGGGGTACAGGCCGCCGAAGGGGTGGAAGTGCCGCTCCGGCGTCCAGACGGCGGTGAAGCCGTTGGCGTCGGCGAACCGGGCGCTGTCGAGCAGGAGCCGGTAGCCCTCGTCGGAGGAGGCTCCGCCGTCGGCGAAGAAGAACAGGCTGAAGTCCACGGCACTCCCTGCTCAGAGGCCGGCGACCGGTACGCGGAGGTCCGCGTCGGCGCGCAGCACGTGGTCGAGCCGCTCCAGCCCGGCTGTCAGCTCGGCGGTGGTCCCGCCGAAGCCGAGCCGCACGTGGTCGCGGTAGGCGTCGCCGAAGCACGACCCGGGCACGAGCAGCACCCGGTGCTCCTCGGCCAGCCTGCGGCAGGTCCGCTCCACGTCGGGCTGACCCAGCAGCTCGACGAACGCGGTGACCCCACCGTCGGTGGGGGCGACCCGCACGAGCTCCGGCCGCTGCGCCGCCCAGTCCAGCAGCAGCGCGCGGTTGCCCGCGGCGTGCTCGCGCTGCAGCGCCACGATGCGGTCGGCGTTGCGGACCGCGTGCTCGGCGAAGAACTCCAGCACGGGCGAGACGTAGAGCGCGATGTAGTCGCGCAGCAGCGCCATCCGGGCGAGCAGGTCGGGCGGCGCCACGCACCAGCCCACCCGCAGCCCCGCCAGGCCGTAGCTCTTGGAGAAGGTGCCGAACGCGATGCACCGGTCGTGGCGAGGCAGCGGCAGGGGGTCGGCGGTGTAGGTCAGCTCGCCGAACGCGTGGTCCCAAACCAGCCAGCTGCCCGCCTCGCGGGCGATCTCGACGAGCTCGCGCTGCTGCTCCGGCGTGATCGACGTGCCGGTCGGGTTGTGCGGGAAGTTCACGACGATCATCCGGGGCCGCGACGCCGCCAGCCGCCGCAGCTGCGACAGGTCGGCGGCGAAGCCCGCGGCCGGGTCCAGCGCCCAGCGGGTGACGCGGCAGCCCCGGCCCGCCGCGATGTCGTGCAGCTGCTGGTAGGCGGGGTCCAGCACGACGACCTCGTCGCCGGGCTCCAGGGCCAGGTGCATGACGAGGTAGATCGCCTCGCTCGACCCGTGCGTCACCATCATCCGCGCGACGTCACCGCCGGTCCAGCGCTCGGCCAGCGCGGACCGGAGCCCGCTGCCGCCGTAGCTCTCGCTGTCGTGGAAGACCATCGTGTCGAGGTCGGACAGCGCGAAGCCGCACAGCTCGCGCAGCTGCGCCATGCTCAGGTCCCGGACACCGCTGCTGCCGATGTCGTGGTCGACCGCGTGGTAGTAGTCGCGCATCCAGGCCTCGAGCCGCGCGATGGCGAAGTCCATGTGGGGGTCCGTCCCGTCTGCGGGTGCCGCGGCCGCCACGCTAGGTGTCCCGCCGGGCGCGGAATCGTCCTCGTTTCGTGTGACGCCTGCGGGGACGGGCGCGTGGCTAGCGTCGGAGCCATGAACCCCTTCGATGACCCCGACGGCACGTTCGTCGTGCTCGTCAACGACGAGGAGCAGCACTCGCTGTGGCCGTCGGCGATGGCCGTGCCCGCCGGGTGGCGGCTGGTGCACGGGCCCGCCGGACGCCAGAGCTGCCTGGACTTCGTCGAGGCGAACTGGACCGACATCCGGCCGCTGAGCGCCCGGCGCGCCACGCTCTCGACCTCCTGACCGCGCGGCCCGGGACGTGACCATCCACGCCGAACCCGCCGGGGCACGGCCGGCCACCGGTCCGCGGCACCCGCCGGCGGACCTGCCGCCGGTCGACGTGCCCACCGACCGCTCCGGTCGCGGCTCGGTCCTGCCC
>JAJAYV010000104.1 GCA_026786045.1 Frankiaceae bacterium
GGCCAGGTGGGCGGCGCGCAGCGCGGTCTCGGCCTCGGCCTGCGCGGCCTCGGCGGCCTTGACCTCGGTGGGCCGCGGCGTGGCCCGCTCCAGCCCCGCGGGTCGATCGTCCGCCGACGCCCTCTTCACGGCCTGCGAGACGGTCTTCGACTCGCCCCGCAGGCCGTCGGCGCGGGTGACGGCGGCACGGCGCGCCTCGTCGGCGGCGAGCAGCGCGTCGACGAGACCGGGGTCGTCGCCGCGGGTGCGCTGGGAGGCGCGGACGCGGTCGGGGTCGTCGCGCAGCAGCTTGAGGTCGATCACCCCCACAAGGCTACCGGCGGCCCGGAGAGCGCCCGGTCGGCGCTGTCCAACCATGACTGCGCCAGGTCGAGCCGCGCGGTGGTGGCGGCCTGCCAGTCGGCCTGCTGCACGCGGTGCGGCCCGGTCGCGAGCGAGAGCACGACGCCGGCCACCCGCGCGCGCAGCTCCTGCGGGTCGACGGTGCGCTCGAAGGCGCGCAGCCACTGCGCGCCGAGCGCGTGGCTCGTCGCGCGGTGCACCGGCTCCATCTGCGCGAGCACGCCGACGTGCGCGAGCAGACAGGCCAGGTCGTCCGCCCGCCGCCCCCGGCCGGCGGTGTCGACGTCGAGCAGCCCGGTCACCCGCGGGCCGTCGAGCAGCAGCTGGGTCTCGTAGAAGTCGCCGTGGGTCGGCTGGTCGGCAGGCGCGTCGTGGGTGAGGGCGTGCACCCGACCGGCGAGGTCGGTGGCGCGGCCGGCCTCCGCGGGCAGCGCGGCGCCGAGCACCCGCGCGTAGTGATCGACCGAGTCGGTCCAGGAGCGGCGCAGCGGCAGGTCGCACACCTCGGCGGGCAGCCGGTCGAGCAGGCCGATCAGGGCGGCGCCGTCGGGGGCGGGACTGCCGCCCTCGCGCAGCCGGGTGCGCAGCGTCGCACCGGTCAGCGCCGCAAGCACGAGCAGCCCGTCGTCGCTCCACCCGAGGCTGCGCGGCACCGGCAGCCCCGCGGCGAGCAGCAGCCGATGTCGCTCGTGCAGCGCCGCGACGACCTTGGGCCGCAGCACCTTCAGGAACAGCCGCACCCCGTCGCCGCGCACCTCGACGACCGCCCGGCGGCGCGGGCGGTAGGACCGGACGTCCAGCCGCAGGCCGTTGGTGCGCACGCCGTACGACGCGAGGAGCGCGCGGACGGCCGCCTCGTCGGTGGCGGTGGGCAGGGCGGGCAGCCCGGGGTCGAGCGGGAAGCGCCATACCGCGACGGTCGTGTCGCCGTCCGAGAGCGCCAGGACGCCGGGCGGCGCCGCACCCGGCGTGCGCAGCCCGGTGCTCGCCCCGAGCACCTGCCGGGCGGTGCCTCCCGGCCCGCGGACCATCGCGTCGTACGCCACGGTCGTGCTGGAGCCGGGCCGGTGGTCGACCTGGCGGACCCGCCAGGCGACGAGCTCCTCGCCGCTGGTGCCGAGCACGGCGGCGAGCAGGCCCTGCGCGTCGGGACCGGTGAGCAGCACCAGCCCGTCGTCGCCGCCCATGGCGACACTGTGCCGCCTCGCGGTGCGGCCCGCATGAGGCTTCGATGAGAAGGCTCTCCTCGGGGAGTCGGCCTCAGCCGCCCTCGCGCAGCCCCGTCAGCCAGGCGGTGGCAGCGCCGTAGTCGCCGTCGGTCGTACCGGCGGGCACCTGCGCCGCCACCCCGTCGGCCCGGGGGTAGCTGCCGAGCACCCGCACGTCGGCGCAGGTGCGGTGCAGCGCGGCCAGCGCCTCGCCCACCCGCGCCTCGGTCAGGTGGCCGTCGCAGTCGATGGAGAAGAAGTAGCGGCCGAGCCCGTCGCCGCTGGGCCGCGACTCGATCCGGGTGAGGTTGATGCCGCGCACCGCGAACTCGGTCAGCAGCGCGAGCAGCGCCCCGGTGTGATCGTCGGCGATGAAGGCGAACAGCGTCGTGCGGTCGGCGCCGGTCGGGGCGGGCGGCGGTCCGGGCTGCGACACGAGCACGAAGCGGGTGACGGCCCCCTCGTTGTCCTGCACGTCCTCGGCCAGCGCCACCAGCCCGTAGTGCCCGGCCGCGATGGGCGCGGCGACGGCCGCGTCGTACCGGCCCTCGGCGACCGCCTTCGCCGCCTCCGCCGTGGAGGGGGCGAGGACCACCTCGGCGTCGGGCAGGGACGTGCGCAGCCAGCGGCGACACTGCGCCTCGGCGTGCGGGTGCGTCGCGACGACGCGCACGTCGGCGGTCGTCGTCCCCGGCCGGGCGAGCAGGTTGAAGCCGACGGGCACGAGCGCCTCACGCACCACCTGCAGCGGGTCGCCGTGCGCCAGCTCGTCGAGAGTGGTCGCCACCGAGCCCTCGACGGAGTTCTCCAGCGGGACCATCGCGCCGTCGAGCTCGCCGCCGCGCACCGCCTCGAGGGCGGCGGGCACCGACGCGCAGGGCACCAGCTCGGCCTCGTCGGCGCCGGGGACGCTGCGCAACGCCGCCTCGGTGAAGGTGCCGGCCGGCCCCAGGTAGCCGTAGCGGATCACGCGGGCACCCTAGCCGCGCCCGTACGCTCCTCGCCGTGGACCGGACGCAGGCGCAGGAGCTCCTCTCGGCCGTCGCGTCCGGCGAGCTCGACCCGGCCGACGCGCTCGACCGCCTCGCGACCGCGCCGTACGACACGCTCGCGCACTCGCTGGTGGACGTGCACCGCGAGCTGCGGACCGGCGACCCGGAGGTCGTCTACGGCGCCGGCAAGACGACCGCCCAGGTGCTCGACGTCGTCGAGGCGCTGCGCGCGGCCGGCGACCGCGCCGTCCTGATCACCCGGGCGGCGCCGGAGACGGTGCACGCGCTGCAGGCCGCGCACGACGACGTGTTCGTCGACGGCACCACCGTGACCGTCGGCGCCCTCCCGCGCGGCCGCGGCACCGTCGCGGTGCTTGCCGCCGGCACCTCCGACGGTCCGGTCGCGGCCGAGGCGGCGCTCACCGCGCGGGCCTTCGGCGCGGACGTCGAACGGGTCGACGACGTCGGTGTCTCGGGGCTGCACCGGCTGCTGGCCGCGCGCCCCGCGCTCGACCGCGCCGACTGCCTGGTCGTCGTCGCCGGCATGGAGGGCGCGCTCCCGTCGGTGGTGGGCGGGCTGGTCGGCACGCCGCTGGTCGCCGTGCCCACCAGCGTCGGCTACGGCGCGAGCTTCGGCGGCCTGGCCGCGCTGCTCGCGATGCTCAACGCCTGCGCGCCGGGCATCACGGTCGTCAACATCGACAACGGCTTCGGGGCCGGGGTGTTCGCCGCGCGGGTCGCCCGCCGGACCGCGCGGTGATCGGCTGGCTCGACTGCTCGGCCGGCATCAGCGGCGACATGCTGCTGGGCGCGCTCGTCGACGCCGGGGTCGCGCTCGAGGTCCTGCAGGCCGCCGTCGACGCGGTCGGCACCGAGCCGGTGCGGCTGGTGCGCCGCGATGTCGTGCGCGCCGGGGTCGGCGCGTGCAAGGTCGACGTCGAGGTGGCCGACGACGCCGCCACCCGCACCTGGTCCGACGTGCGCGCTCTGCTCGAGGCCGCACCGCTCGACCACGCGGTCCGCGCCCGCTCGCTCGACGTCTTCGCGCGCCTCGCACAGGCCGAGGCAGGAGTCCACCGCGTCGCGGTCGACGACGTGCACTTCCACGAGCTGGGCGGGCTCGACGCGGTCGCCGACGTCGTGGGCGGCTGCGCCGGGCTGCACGCGCTCGAACTGACCGAGCTCACCGCGTCGACCGTGACGCTCGGCTCCGGCACCACGCGCGGCGCGCACGGGCCGCTGCCCGTCCCGCCGCCCGCCGTGCTCGCGCTGCTGGTCGGCGCGCCGGTGCAGGCCGGTCCGGTGGCGAAGGAGATGACCACCCCGACCGGCGCCGCGCTGCTGGCCGCGTGGGTGTCGGCGTACGGCCCGCTGCCGCCGATGACCTTGCTGCGCAGTGGTTCCGGTGCGGGCGGGCGTGACCCGGACGAGATCGCGAACGTGCTGCGGCTGGTGCTGGGCGAACCGCTCGCGGGCGAGCGCGGCACCGCGCTGCTGCTCGAGACCAACGTCGACGACCTCGACCCGCGGCTGTGGCCGGGCGTGCTGCAGGCGCTCCTGGCCACCGGCGCGAGCGACGCCTGGCTCACGCCGATCCTCATGAAGAAGGGCCGCCCCGCGCACACGCTGTCGGTGCTGTGCGGACCGGCCGAGGTGGCGGCCGTGCGCGAGGTGGTCTTCCGCGAGACGTCGACGCTGGGCCTGCGCGAGCAGGTGGTCGGCAAGACCGCGCTGGCCCGCGCCGAGCGCACCGTCGAGGTCGACGGCCGGTGGGTGCGGGTGAAGCTCGGGCTGCTCGGCGGCGAGGTCGTCAACGCGATGCCCGAGTGGGAGGACGTCGCGGCCGCCGCTGCGGCGCTCGGCCGACCGGCCAAGCAGGTTCTGCGCGACGCGCACGCCGCC
>JAJAYV010000105.1 GCA_026786045.1 Frankiaceae bacterium
CCCGCTGCTCCACGGCCAGCCAGCTGGAACGGGTCGTCCGCGGCGTGCGCCGGGCCCGCAAGGTGGACGAGGACGCCGCTGACCCCGAGCTCGCGGCCTGGCGGATGCAGACCCGTAAGAGCTACGACGACGACGGCAACGTCGTCTATCGGCTGGTGCTGCCGGCCGAGCAGGCCGCTGTCCTGGACGCCGCCCTCGAGCTGGTCCGGGCCGAGTTGGATCGGCAAGCAGCCGCCGACGCAGGCGTGCGTGCTTCCGCCGACGCAGCCGCCGACGCAGCCGCCGACGCAGCCGCCGACGCAGCCGCGGACGCTTCCGCGGAAGCGAGTTCTCCACAGGAGGTACCGCTCGAAAGTCTGGAGGAGGCCGCCGGCGCTTCCGCGGAAGCAGGTTGTCCACAGCCGCCGCAGCCGGCCTCCTTGGCCGACGCCTTCCTCGCGATGGCGCAGACCGTCCTGGCCGCCGCCCCACCGGCTGCCGCCCGCAGGGCCAAGGCGCAGCTGATCGCGCAGGTCGACCCGCTCACCGGCTGGGCCCGGCTCCACGACGGCGAGCTGCTCCCCCCGACCTCGCTACGGAGCGTCTTGAAGACCCTGCCCGGACGCGGCGGCCTGCTCCGGCTCCGCCCGATCACCGACACCGACCTGCGCCGGCACGACCTGGGCCGCACCCGACGCCTGCCCAGCACGGCGCTGCGAGAGCTGCTCGCCAGCCTGGACGGCGAGCGCTGCCGCTTCCCCGGCTGCACCCGGCACCGCAAGCTGCACGCCCACCACGTCAGGTGCTGGCGAGAGGGCGGCGGCACCGACCTGGACAACCTGCTGCTGCTCTGCAGCCGCCACCACACCCTGGTCCACGCCCGCGGCTTGGGCCTGGTCCTGCACCCCGACCGGCGACTGACCGTCACCACCGCCGAAGGCACCGCCGTCCTGCACCACCCCGGACTGCCCTGGCGCCCGGCCACCGAGCTCGACCCGGACCACGTCGTCCAGCCCGACACCCTGCCGCCGGACCACGTCGTCGCCCGCCTCGACCTCGGCTACGCCGTCATGGTCCTGGCCCAGCAGAGCGCCTGAGGGCCCACCGGCAGGGCGACCTTGGCGAGCCGTCGGGCGTCTCCTCGGTCGCCGCTCCGCTCATGGCCTCGGCGATGCGGCGGGCCAACCGCAAGGACCTCGCGCTGCTGAAGGAGCTGCTCGGAGCAGGCTGAGGCGCTCCGGGCACCGGACGTGACATCCTCGGCCGGCGGCCGCCCCGGCGCCTGCGGCTGGACGGTCAACGGCGATCGCCCAGGAGTCCGACGAAGGAGCCCCAGAGCGTGTCCGCACGCATGTCCGCGCTCGACAGCGCGCTGCACCAGCTGGCCCAGGCCGTCGAGCAGCTCGGCCTCGACGACGGCATGCACGAGATGCTGGCGACGCCGCGCCGCTCGATGGAGGTGGCGGTCCCGCTGCGCCGCGACGACGGCACGCTGAAGGTGCTGAAGGGCTACCGCGTCCAGCACAACTTCTCCCGCGGACCGGCCAAGGGCGGCATCCGCTTCCACCCGGACACCGACATGGACGAGGTCCGGGCGCTCGCGATGTGGATGACGTGGAAGTGCGCGCTCATCGGCATCCCGTACGGCGGCGCCAAGGGCGGCGTGGCCGTCGACCCGCGGGTGCTCAGCCGCAACGAGCTCGAGCGCGTCACCCGCCGCTACGCCAGCGAGATCATGCCGATCATCGGCCCTGAGCGGGACATCCCCGCCCCCGACGTCGGCACCGACGAGCAGACGATGGCCTGGATGATGGACACCTTCTCCGCCCACAAGGGCTACACGGTGACCGGCGTCGTGACCGGCAAGCCGGTGTCGGTCGGCGGCTCCGAGGGCCGTGGCGGCGCCACCAGCCGCGGCGTCATGTACGCCGCGTTCAGCGCGCTGCGCGAGGCCGGTGTCGACCACCGCGGCGCGACCGTGGCGGTGCAGGGCTTCGGCAAGGTCGGCGGCCTGGCCGCGCAGTTCCTGCACGACGCGGGCTGCCTGGTCGTCGCCGTGTCGGACTGGAAGGGCGGCGTCCACGACGCCAAGGGCCTCAACCCGGCCGCGCTGCTCAAGCACCTCAAGGCCGGCGCGGACACCGTGGTGGGCTTCCCGGGCGTCGACGTCATCACCAACGAGGAGCTGCTCGAGCTCGACGTCGACATCCTCGTGCCGGCCGCGCTCGAGGGCGTCATCCACGACGGCAACGCCGACCGCATCAAGGCCTACTTCGTCGTCGAGGGCGCCAACGGCCCCACCACCCCCGATGCCGACAAGATCCTCGAGGGCAACAACGTCCTGGTCGTCCCTGACGTGCTGGCCAACTCCGGCGGCGTCGCGGTGTCCTACTTCGAGTGGGTCCAGGACCTGCAGGCCTACTTCTGGTCCGAGGATGAGGTCAACGACCGGCTCAAGGCCCTGATGGAGTCGGCGTACGACCAGGTGTCGACGATGGCCCGCGAGCGCGGCGTGTCGCTGCGCACGGCGGCGCAGACCATCGGCGTCGGGCGCGTCGCCCAGGCCCACCGCACACGCGGGCTCTACCCGTAGCCGCGACCTCCGCCGGACCGTCGGGGGCTTGTGCTTTCATGGCCGCAGTGCGAATCACAACGGTGTGACTCGCGGTTCGACCCGGCTGCAGGAGGACTCGATGAGCGATTCCACCCCCGCGTCCCTGTCCCCGGCGGCGTCCGCCGGCGTGACGGCCCTGACCGAGCGTGAGCTCGAGATCCTGGCCTTCGAGCGGCAGTGGTGGAAGTACGCCGGAGCCAAGGAGACCGCGGTCCGCGACCTGTTCGACATGAGCGCGACCCGCTACTACCAGGTGCTCAACGCCCTCATCGACCGGCCCGCGGCGCTCGTCGCCGACCCTATGCTCGTCAAGCGGCTGCGCCGCCTGCGCTCGAGCCGCCAGCGGACGCGCTCGGCCCGCCGCCTGGGCCTCGACGCCTGAGCACCGGAGTGACCGAGGGGGGCTCCCCCTGGAACGACCCGGCCGGCGCCGTCGGCTTCCGGGCCGCCTACGAGCCGTACGTCCCTCGGCCGAAGCGCTCCGTTCCGGGCGAGGAGCCGGTCCAGGAGCCGGTCGCGGAAGTGGTTGAGGACGTCCCCGCGGCACCGAATGCGGTCGTGCCTCCTGCCACCCGCGCCGGCCGCCCCCGCGCCGAGCAGCCCGGCCACCTGCCGCCCAGCCGCGCGCTGGCCGGTGCCGCGGTGGCGGTCGCCGGCGTCGCCCTCGGCATCGTCACCCTGCTCTGGCTCAGCGACGACCCCTCGCAGGGCCCCGGCCCCGTCGTCATCGACCCCGTCTCGGCCGGCGCGCAGATGGTCGACCCGTTCGCCGCTCGGCAGGAGGGGGAGACCGCGCCGGTCGACCCGCCCGCGGTCGTCGAGGCCCCCGCCGCTCCGGTCGCCCCGCCCGTGGCGGAGCCGGCGCCGGTCGCGCCGTCGGTCGTCGTGCCGGTGACGGTGCTCAACAACTCACGCATCACCGGGCTGGCCGACCGCGGCGCCCAGCAGTTCGAGGCGGCGGGTTGGCCGGTGGCCGAGACCGGCAACCACCGCGGCCGGATCCGGGCGACGACCGTCTACTACCCGGCCGGGCTCGAGGCCTCGGCGCGCGAGTTCGCGAGCCGCTTCCCAGGTGTCGAGCGGGTGCTGCCGCGGCCGGAGAACCTGCCCGGCAGCGGGCTGACCGCCGTGCTCACCCGCGACTTCTCCTCCTGAGCGGGAGCCGAACGGCGCCGGCGTGCGTCTGACCGGCATGACGCCGCTCGTGCTCCTCCCGCTGCTCCTGCTGGTCGCCTGCGGCGCGTCCGAGGACGCGCTCGACACCGGCGTCGCCGCTGCGGCGTCCGAGCTGTCCGTGGCGTACGACGCGGGCGACGGCAGTGCACCGGTGACCTGGACCCTCATCTGCGACGACCCGGTCAGCGGCAGCCACCCCGACGCAGCGGCCGCCTGCGCCCACCTGCAGGAGCTGGACGAGCCGTTCGCCCCGCTGCCTGCCGATCAGATGTGCACCCAGCAGTACGGCGGTCCGCAGACCGCGCGGGTGACCGGCCGGTGGGCCGGTGAGCCGGTGGACCTCGGGCTGTCGAGGTCGAACGGCTGCTCCATCAGCCAGTGGGAGGGCCTGGTCCCGCTGGTGCCGCCCGGCACCTGACCCGCGCCGGCTTCTAGCCTGGCCGGGTGAGCGACCCCCTCGACGTCCTGCGCGCCCGGCTCGACGGCGCGGTGATCGCCCTCGACTACGACGGCACGCTCGCCCCGATCGTCGCTCGGCCGTCGGACGCCGTCGCCGCCCCGGGTGCTGTCGAGGTGCTGGCGGCGCTGGCCGCGCGGGTGCGGACGCTGGCGCTGGTCACCGGGCGCCCGGCGGACGTCGTCGTCGCGCTCGGCGGTCTGGTCGACGTGCCCGGCCTGGTCGTCCTCGGCCAGTACGGCGCCCAGCGCTGGGCCGGCGGCGAGGTCAGCGCTCCCGAGGAGCTCCCGGGCGTCGCGCCGGCCCCCGCCGCGCTGCCTGCCCTGGTCGCACTTGAGGGCGCCGCCCGGGAGGCCAAGGGGCGCGCCGGGGTCGTGGCCCCCCCGCGCCCCCCCCCCCCC
>JAJAYV010000106.1 GCA_026786045.1 Frankiaceae bacterium
CGCTGGGACGTGGTGTCCCCCGGCATGGTCACCACGTCACGGCGCAGGCTGATGACGTGGCCCTCGAAGACGGTCTGGCTGCTCTGGACCTGGTAGTCGTGCGGCTCGGTCATGCGGCCGAGTCTGCCCGGCCAGGCCAGACGTGTCTCGCGCCGAGATCGGGGTAACGGCCCCCCATGCGACTCAGCCATGTGCCCCTGCGCCTTGCGACCGGCGCCTTCATCCTCAACAGCGGCTACAGCAAGCGCGGCCTGGACGCCGAGAGCGCGGCCGGGCTGCAGGGCATGGCCGCCTCCGTCGTCCCGCAGGCCGCGAAGCTGCGGCCCGAGCAGTTCGGGAAGGTGCTCTCGACCGGCGAGATGGCTCTCGGCGCGGCGCTGCTGCTGCCGTTCGTCTCGCCGCTCAAGGCCGGCCTGGCCCTCACGGCGTTCAGCGGCGGGCTGCTGACGATGTACACCAAGACCCCCGGCATGACCGAGGCCGACGGGATCCGCCCGACCCAGGCGGGCACCGCGATCGCCAAGGACGTCTGGATGCTCGGCACCGGTCTGGCGCTGGTGCTCGACGGCCTCATCGACGACACCAAGGGGGCCGCGCGCAGTACCCGCAAGGCGGTGCGCAACAGCGCCAAGAGCGCCCGCAAGAGCGCCAAGCAGGCCCGCAAGGACACCGGCAAGCGCGCCCACGCCGCCCGCAAGGCGCTGCCGGTCTAGGTCCGGCGCGCGGCCGCTCCGGCTACGGCTGGAGCGGCAGCATCCGGCTCTCGGCGTTCGTGACCGACGCCGCGATGAAGGCTGCGAACAGCGGGTGCGCGCGGGTCGGGCGGGAACGGAACTCCGGGTGCGCCTGCGTCCCGACGAAGAACGGGTGCACCGACTCCGGCAGCTCGGCGATCTCGACCAGCGTCCCGTCCGGCGAGGTGCCGGAGAAGATCAAGCCGGCCGCCTCGAGCTGCGGGCGGTAGGCGTTGTTGACCTCGTAGCGGTGCCGGTGCCGCTCGGAGGCGGGCGCGTCCCCGTACGCCTTGGCCGCGACCGAGCCCTTCATGAGCTTGGTCGGCCACAGGCCCAGGCGCATCGTGCCGCCCATGTCGCGCTCGCCGGCCACCACGTCGTGCTGGTCGGCCATCGTCGCGATCACCGGATCGGGGCCGGCCGGGTCGAACTCGGTCGAGCCGGCCTTCTCGATGCCGGCCAGGTCGCGGGCCACCTCGATGACCATGCACTGCAGCCCGAGGCACAGGCCCAGGGTCGGGATCTGCCGCTCGCGGGCGTACTGGATCGCGCCGACCTTGCCCTCGATGCCGCGCACGCCGAAGCCGCCCGGGATGAGCACGCCGTCGACGTCGGCCAGCGCCGCCGCCGCCCCCTCGGGGGTGTCGCAGTCGTCGGAGGCGACCCAGCGGATGTCGACCCTGGCGTCGTTGGCGAAGCCGCCCGCACGCAGCGCCTCGGTGACCGAGAGGTAGGCGTCGGGCAGGTCGACGTACTTGCCGACCAGCGCGACGGTGACCTGCTTGGCCGGCGCGTGCACCCGCTGCAGCAGCCGGTCCCAGTCGGTCCAGTCGACGTCGCGGAACGACAGGTTGAGCCGTCGTACGACGTAGGCGTCCAGGCCCTCGGCGTGCAGCACCTTGGGGATGTCGTAGATCGAGGCCGCGTCGACGGCGGAGACGACCGCCTCCTGCTCGACGTCGCACATGTTGGCGACCTTGCGCTTGATCGCGTCGTTGATCGGCCGGTCCGAGCGGCAGACGATCGCGTCGGGCGTGATGCCGATGGTGCGCAGCGCCTGCACCGAGTGCTGGGTCGGCTTGGTCTTGAGCTCCCCGCTCGGTCCGATGTACGGGATGAGGCTGACGTGCAGGAAGAAGCAGCGGTCGCGGCCGACCTCCTGGCGGACCTGCCGGGCGGCCTCGAGGAAGGGCAGCGACTCGATGTCGCCGACGGTGCCACCCACCTCGGTGATGACCACGTCGACGTCGGGGCCGCCGAGCGCGAGGATGCGCTCCTTGATCTCGTTGGTGATGTGCGGGATGACCTGGACGGTGTCGCCGAGGTACTCCCCGCGGCGCTCCTTGGCGATGACCGCGCTGTAGACCTGCCCGGTCGTGACGTTCGCGCTGCCGTGCAGGTCCTCGTCGAGGAAGCGCTCGTAGTGGCCGACGTCGAGGTCGGTCTCGGACCCGTCGTCGGTCACGAAGACCTCGCCGTGCTGGAACGGGTTCATCGTGCCGGGGTCGACGTTGAGGTACGGGTCGAGCTTCTGCATGGTCACGCGCAGGCCGCGCGCCTTGAGCAGGCGGCCGAGGCTGGACGCCGTCAGGCCCTTCCCGAGCGAGCTGGCGACACCGCCGGTCACGAACAGGTGGCTCGTACGCGGCACTGGCGCTCCCCGTGCTCGGAGCAGACCCGGCGGTCCGCTGCACGGGAGTTCAGGCTAGCAGCGAGGGGGGCTCCTCCGGTGCACGGCGCGCGCGCAGGACCACGGCGACCGTGGCGGGGACGGCCACGACGAGGGCGAGGGCGGGGACGGCCGCGCCACTGTCGTTGACAGCGAAGCCGATCGCGCTGGTCAGCCCGAGGGCCAGCAGGCCGGCCCGCCACGCCGGCGCCCGGTCGAAGACGGCCCGCAGCGGCGCCGGCGGTCGCAGGACCAGGTAGACCGCGGCCGCCACCAGCAGCGGCAGCAGGGCGGTCACCGGGCTGGAGAAGAGCAGCCCCAGGACGGCGTCGGCCTTGCGCCGCAGGAGCGTGCCGGCGGTCCCGTCGAGCACGTCCGCGGCGAACCGCCCGAGGTGCGTGCGGTCGGCCTCGGCCCGGGTGAGGTCCAGCAGGGCGAACGCGGCCACGACGACGGCCCCGGCCAGCCCGGCAGCGAGCAGGCGGGGCACGGACACCCGCCGGCCGGACAGCAGCATCGCCAGCAGGACGAGCGCGGGCACCAGCGACAGCACTCCCCCGACGTCGCTGCCGAAGGGCGGCGCGCCGTCGAGCACGACCGCGACCACGCCGACGGCGGCCACGACCGCCGCGCGGCGGGTGAGCGTGGCGAGTGCCAGCAGCAGCGCGGCGGCCAGCACGCCGAAGGCGACGTTGCCGATGCCGGCGAAGCGCCCGGCAACCAGCGGGCTGTAGCCGGCCACGCTGGACATCTGGAGGTGCGCGCCGGTGGCGAGGTCGAGCAGCAGGACCCCCGCGGTGAAGGCGGCCGCGACGCCCACCGGTCGGAGCAGGTCCCGCTCGCTGGTGCCGCCCGCTTTCCCGCGACGATCTTCGCCCGGTGCCCCGTCCGCACGGCGTGTCGCGCGCCGCGAGGCGAAGATCGGCGAGAGGGCGACGGTGGCGACCCCCACCGAGACCGCGACGACGACGCCGAGCAGCGTGAGCAGCGGCGCCGGCGCGCGCCACCAGGGCAGCAGGTTGGCGACGTACGACGCCCCCATCGCCGCGACCCCGGCCAGCGCGACGTGCTCGGCCAGGTGGAACCGCCGCAGCCGGACCAGCAGCAGGAGCAACCCGAGCTCGAGGGCGAGCAGGACGACGAAGAACGGGACGGTGACCGTCCGCTGCGCCTCGGCGAGGCGAGCCAGGTCGACGAGCGCCGCCACGTCGGGCTGGTCGCCCTCCGAGCGCCAGGGCTGGCCGGTCATCGCCTCCGGCACCGGCTGCTCGAGCAGCTCCAGCACGGTCGGGGCGACGTCCACGAGCTGCACGTACGGCGCCCGCCGGGTCGAGGCCGACACCAGCGCGCCAGGCGGGAAGGCGCGGCCCGAGCCGAGAGCGACGTGCAGGGCCGGGTCGTCCTGACCCGGGCCGGCGGACAGCCCGACGACGAGCAGCTGCTCCACCCGGGTCTCGGTCAGCAGGTCTCCGAGCGCCCGGTCCGCGGCCAGGGCTGCGGCCGCCCGGGCGGTCCCGTCGCCGCCGACCGCGGGGAGCTCGCGCAGGACCAGCCC
>JAJAYV010000107.1 GCA_026786045.1 Frankiaceae bacterium
GGCCGGTGCTCTCGGGCCGGACCGAGCGCGCTGCGGCAGTGGTCGCAGAGCAGCCGGCCGGCCGCGCCGCACCCGGCGCAGTCGCGGGGCAGGACGAGGTCGAGCAGGTCGGCCAGCACGCTCGCGACCGTCCGCCGTCCGGGCGCCGGGCACCAGGGGGGGTGGACCGGTCTGTGGATCAGCCCGGATAGGCGGGTGCGGTGCCGGGCTCGGCCTCGAGCCGGAACAGCGTGTCGTCGTCGCGGTAGAGCCGCGGGAGGCCGTCGAGCAGCGCGCTCACGACCAGCGGGCGCCCGGGAGCGGCGGCCAGAGCGACGGCGTCGCCCGGCAGGCCCGGCCGCTGCACGGCCGACGGCCCGGTCGAGCCGTCCACCGCAACCCGCCAGACGACGACCTGCGAGGCGCCCGGCGAGGTGGCCAGCACCGCGAGCGAGGTGCCGGACTCCCAGGCCACGTCGGTGACGCCGGCGAGCGCCGGGGCCACGGGGTCGACGCCGGCGATGCGCAGCCGTCCGCCGGCCGGCTCGATCCGGCCGGCGTAGAGCCGACCCGCCTCGCCCTCGCCGAAGACCAGCGCCGCCCGTGCCCCGTCGCGGGAGATCCGAACAGCCGCAAGGGGTCCCGCGCCCTCCGGCCGTTCGTACGACACGTCGCAGGGGTCGGTGCGCGACAGGTCGGGCACGGTCGGGACGAGGCAGACGGCGGGCTGCTCGCCGCGCGCGAGCGCCCACAGCCCCTGGTCGCCCGGCCCCCACGACAGCGAGCCGAGCTCTGGCCGGCGCAGCACCGGCGGCGGGAACGGCCCGGCCTGCGCACCGACCCGGACCTCGTCGCCCTCGGGGGTGCGGGTGAGCAGGGCGAGCGTGCCGGCGACCGGACTGACCGCCACCTCGTCGACCGGGAAGCCGCGCGGGGAGGATGCCTCGCTCTCAGGGACTGCGCCGTCCAGGCTGCGCAGCTGGCGGTCCTGCACGTAGTAGAGCGGCGCACCGGGCCGCATGCCGGCCGGGTCGTACTCGGGCCAGTCCTCGAGGGTCTGCACGTCGCCCACGCCCTCGACGTCGAGCGGCTCCCCATCCACCAGCAGCCGCACGCCGTTGAAGGTCGGCAGCAGGGTCCACACCAGCTGCGCCGACAGGCGCTGTCGGTCGCGCTGCTCGAGGTCGCGCACCTGCCCGGTCAGGTCGATCGTGACGACGCCGTCGGCGACGGTCACCGGCGAGGCCAGCGCGGTGCCCTCCGGCAGCGCCGTCGCGACGGCCGGGCGCAAGGGCAGGGTCGCGCCGCGCAGCAGCGCCTCGACGAGCGACGGCGCCCGCTCGGCGGTGACCGGCAGGAAGACCCGGTCCGGGACCAGTCGCGCCGTCGCCGCCCCGTCCACGGCGCGGCCGAGGAAGTAGACGTCGTACGCGGTGAAGGAGCGCTCGCCGTCCTGCGACTGCAGGTGCAAGCCGCGTGGCACGGAGGTCAGCCGGTACTTCCCCGACTCGAGCCGCGCGACGGTGTACGCCGCGGTGACCGGGGTGTCGTCGAGCGCGAAGGCGCCGGTCGGCTCGACCCGGGCACTCGCGTCGTAGCGGATGCTGAAGGTGAGCGGGTCGCTGTCGTCGTCGGTGCTGAAGCGGCGCGAGCGGTAGACGACGGCGCCCTCCTCGTCGTCCCACTCCGTGCCGGGGGCGAGGAACTGGCGGGCGACGGCGTGGTCGTCGTCGGGGCTGCGCTGCGCGACGAGGAAGCCGTTCACGACCTCCTCCGGCGAGGCACCGGGGCTCGGCCCGGGCGGGATCACCTTGAGCGCCAGGGGTTCCTCGCGCTCGGCCGCGACCTGTCCGGAGGACTGCACGCCCTCCGGCACCGACAGCCCGCAGGCCGGCAGGAGCAGCAGGACGCCGAGCGCCGCGAGCCGCCTCACGTCGCACCGCGCGGGAGCTCGAGCGGGGTGTTCGGGGCGGTGCGTCCGGCCCGGCGCGGCAGGGTCATCCGGAAGACCGACCCCTGGCCGGGCACGCCCGCGGCCTGCAGCCAGCCGCCGTGCAGCCGCACGTCCTCGAGCGCGATCGCGAGGCCCAGGCCGGTGCCGCCGGTGGTGCGCGCGCGGGACGGGTCGCCGCGCCAGAAGCGGGTGAAGACCATGCCGGCCTGGCCGGGCTGCAGGCCCACGCCGCGGTCCCGCACGGTGACCACGACGGTCTCGGGCGTGGCATCCAGCCGCACCTGGACCGGCCGGCCCTCGCCGTGCTCGACCGCGTTGACGACCAGGTTGCGCAGCACCCGCTCGACGCGCAGCGCCTCGACGTCGGCGACGACCGGCCAGGACGGGACGACCACATCGACCCGGCTGCCCTTGCGCTCGGCCAGCGGCGCCGCGGCGGCCACGACGCGGCGCACCAGCGGGCCGAGGTCGACCGGAGAGGCGTCGAGCTCGGCGGCGCCGGCGTCGTAGCGGCTGATCTCGAGCAGGTCGACGAGCAGCGCCTCGAAGCGGTCCAGCTCGCCCTGCAGCAGCTCCGCGGCGCGGGCGGCCGACCCGGGGAAGTCGCCGCGGGCGTCGTAGAGCACGTCGGCGGCCATGCGCACCGTGGTGAGCGGGGTGCGCAGCTCGTGGGAGACGTCGGAGACGAAGCGGCGCTGCACGCGCGAGAGGTCCTCCAGCTGCTGGATCTGGCTCTGGAGCGCCTCGGCCATCGAGTTGAAGGTCGAGCCCAGCCGGGCGAACTCGTCGTCGCCGCGCACCCGCAGCCGCTCGTCGAGTCGACCCGCGGCCAGCCGCTCCGCGGTCGAGGCGGCGGCGCGCACCGGGGCCACGACCTGCCGCGCGACCAGCGAGGTGATGAGCGCCAGCAGCGCGACGAGCAGCAGACCTGCGGCCAGGGCAGTCCGGCGCACCAGGCTGAGCGTCTCCTGCTCGGCGGTGAGCGGGAAGAACTGGAACAGCCGGTACGGCCCGAGGTCGGGCACCGTCAGCGTCGAGCCCACGACCAGGCCCAGCTCGTCGCCGCCGTCGACCGGCACCTGGCTGTACGCGTACGCCGTGCCGGGTGCGGCCTCCAGGCGGGCCCGCAGCTCGTCGGGGACGTCGTCGCCGGACGCGTCGCCGAAGGCGTAGTCGGTGGCCTGCGCGGTCCCGTCGAGCAGCACCGACGCCGAGCCGCGGCGGCCGACCTCGGTGACGACCTGCTGGAGCAGTGCCTCCTGCTCGTCGGGGGTGCGCTTGGCTAGGGAGGTGCGCGCCTCGAAGAGCAGCAGCCCGGAGCGCGCCTCCACCAGCGACGCGCGCGTCTTGGCCTGCACGAGGCCGCGGCCGACCGAGTCGAGGAGCAACGAGGCGAACAGCGCGACGACGATGCTCGAGACGACCAGCGTCGTGACCACCACGCGCGTCTGGATCGAGCGGCGCCACTGCGCCCGACCGGTGTCGACGACCGCGCGCACGCGGTCGCTGAC
>JAJAYV010000108.1 GCA_026786045.1 Frankiaceae bacterium
CCGCGCGCCGTGCCGGCCGACGAGGACGCCGAGCGGGAGCGCACCCCGGCCGACCTGCTGCCGCCGGCCCGCCCCGTCGCGCACGCGCTCGTGCAGGGCCTGCTCGAGGTGCTGGCCGGCGTCCGCCCGGTCAGCCAGCTGCAGCGCAGCACCACCCCCGAGCTGTTCGCCCAGCTCGAGCTCGCCGTGCACGCCCACCCCCGCAGCACCGGCGCCCGTCCGGTCACCGGCGCCGTGCGCAGTCTGCACGTGCAGGAGCGGCCGGAGGGTGTGGCCGAGGTCTGCGCGACCGTCCGCCGCGGTCAGCGCATGTCGGCCGTGGCGCTGCGCCTCGAGGGCCTGTCCGGCCGCTGGACCTGCACCCAGCTCACCTGCGTCTGACCCCGCCGATCGACCAGGTGCGGGTCAGGCGCGGGGGTCGCCGTGGCAGCGCTTGTACTTGCGGCCGGACCCGCAGGCGCAGAGGTCGTTGCGGTTCTGCGTCTGGCCGGTCGTCACGCCGGTGCCACCGGGACCCGTCGACGTGGTCACGCCGGTCGAGCCGGGCGCGGCGTCGTACGCCGGGCCGCTGTACTCCATCCGGGCCGGCTGCTCGGGACGGCCGAAGCCCTCCGGCAGCACGGTCCGCGCGGCCGGGGCGGGGGTCTCGGCGTCGAGCGACTGCTCCTCGAGCGTCGCGGCGGGCGCCTCGGAGGCGACCGGTGAGCCAGCCACGCCGACCGGCTCGACGGCCGGGGCGGAAGGCTGCTCGTCGGAGGTCGCGCCCTCGGGGGCCGGCTCGGTGGGCAGGTGCTCTGAGACGACCTCGCCGGGCGCCTCGCCGGGGCCGGTGGCGACCAGGTCGGCGGCCGGGGCGGCAGAGGGGACCGCAGCGGAGGGCGCCGCGTCGGTCTTGACCTCGACGTTGAACAGGAAGCCGACCGACTCCTCCTTGATCGCCTCCATCATGGCGTTGAACATGTCGAAGCCCTCGCGCTGGTACTCCACCAGCGGGTCGCGCTGGCCCATCGCGCGCAGGCCGATGCCCTCCTGCAGGTAGTCCATCTCGTACAGGTGCTCGCGCCACTTGCGGTCCATGACCGACATGAGCACGCGCCGCTCGAGATCGCGCATCACCGGCTCGCCGCTCGGGCCCGTGCCGAGCGAGGCCTCGCGGGCGTCGTAGGCGGCCGACGCGTCGGCCTGGATCTCGGCGATGAGGCCCTCGGCGGACAGGCCGTCGCGGTCCTCGTCGTCGTTCTCCAGCGGGATGCTCACCGGGTAGAGCCGCTTGAGCTCGGTCCACAGCTGCTCGAGGTCCCACTCCTGCGGGTAGCCCTCGGCGGTCGCCGCGAAGACGTAGCCCTCGATGACGTCGTCGACCATGTTGCGCACCTGCTCGTGCAGGTCGGCGCCGTTGAGGACCTTGCGCCGCTCGTCGTAGATGACGGTGCGCTGGCGGTTGAGAACCTCGTCGTACTTGAGGACGTTCTTGCGGATCTCGTAGTTCTGCTGCTCGACCTGGCTCTGCGCCGAGCGAATCGCGCGGCTGACCATCTTCGACTCGATCGGGACGTCTTCCGGGATGTTCAGCCGGTCCATGATCATCTCGACCGCGCCGGCGTTGAACAGGCGCATGAGGTCATCGCCGAGGGAGAGGTAGAAGCGGGACAGGCCCGGGTCGCCCTGGCGTCCGGAGCGACCGCGGAGCTGGTTGTCGATGCGGCGGGACTCGTGCCGCTCGGTGCCAAGGACGTAGAGCCCGCCGGCCTCGACGACCTCGTCGTGCTCGGCCTTGACCGACGCGCTGGCGCGCTCGAGCGCGTCGGGCCAGGCGGCTTCGTACTCCTCGGGCGTCTCGACCGGCGACAGGCTGCGGCTGCGCAGCTCGTCGGCGGCGATGTGCTCGGGGTTGCCGCCGAGCATGATGTCGGTGCCGCGGCCGGCCATGTTGGTCGCGACGGTGACCGCGCCCTTGCGGCCGGCCTGCGCAACGATCGTGGCCTCGCGGTCGTGCTGCTTGGCATTGAGAACCTCGTGCGGGATGCCGCGCTTGCGCAGCAGCGAGGACAGCAGCTCGCTCTTCTCGACCGAGATGGTGCCGACCAGGACCGGCTGGCCCGCCTCGTGCTTGTCGGCGATGTCCTCGACGACAGCGTCGTACTTGGCCGCCTCGCTCTTGTAGACCACGTCGGCCTCGTCGACCCGCTTGGGGTCGCGGTTGGTCGGGATCTCGACGACGCCCAGGCCGTAGGTCTGGCTGAACTCCGCGGCCTCGGTGGCCGCGGTGCCGGTCATGCCGCCGAGCTTGCCGTAGAGGCGGAAGTAGTTCTGCAGGGTGATCGTGGCGAGCGTCTGGTTCTCGTCCTTGATCCGCACGCCCTCCTTGGCCTCGATGGCCTGGTGCATGCCCTCGTTGTAGCGGCGGCCGGCCAGCACGCGACCGGTGTGCTCGTCGACGATGAGCACCTCGCCGTCGATGACGACGTACTCCTTGTCCTTGCGGTAGAGCTCCTTGGCCTTCATCGCGTTGTTGAGGTAGCCCACCAGCGGGGTGTTGACGGCCTCGTAGAGGTTGTCGATGCCGAGCTGGTCCTCGACCTTCTCCACGCCGGACTCGGTGATGGCGACGGTGCGCTTCTTCTCGTCGACCTCGTAGTCGGCGTCCTTCACCAGCCGCGGGATGATCCGCGCGAACTCGGAGTACCACTTGGTGGCCTGGTCCGACGGCCCGCTGATGATCAGCGGGGTGCGGGCCTCGTCGATGAGGATCGAGTCGACCTCGTCGACGATCGCGAAGTGGTGGCCGCGCTGAACGAGCTCGCCCGCGCTCCATGCCATGTTGTCGCGCAGGTAGTCGAAGCCGAACTCGTTGTTGGTGCCGTAGGTGATGTCGCAGGCGTAGGACGGGCGGCGCACGTCGGGCCGCTCGTTCGCGAGGATGACGCCGACGTCCAGACCGAGGAAGCGGTGCACCCGACCCATCCACTCGGCGTCGCGGCGGGCGAGGTAGTCGTTGACCGTGACGACGTGGACGCCCTTGCCCGACAGCGCGTTGAGGTAGGCCGGCAGGGTGCAGGTAAGTGTCTTGCCCTCACCGGTGCGCATCTCGGAGATGTTGCCCATGTGCAGCGCCGCACCGCCCATGACCTGGACGTCGAAGTGCCGCTGCCCGAGGGTGCGCCGGGCGGCCTCGCGACCGACCGCGAACGCCTCGACGAGGATGTCGTCGACGGTCTCGCCGTCGGCCAGCCGCTTCTTGAAGACGTCGGTCTCGGCGCGGAGCTCCGCGTCGGTCATCGCCAGGAAGTCCTGCTCGACGCGGTTCACGGCGTCGGCGACGGACTTCAGCCGGCGGAGCGTCTTGCCCTCGCCGGCACGCAGGAGCTTCTGCAGGACCACGGTCTGTGCACCTCTTCGCTGGACGTCCCAGGCATCGTAGGCGCCTGGCTCTCGGGAAACGGCTCGCGGCGGCAGCGCGTGCCCCGGCAGACTGCCGGGCGTGGAGCCCACCGAGATCACCGCCGGCCGCCTGCACCTGCGCCCGTGGCAGGCCGGTGACGAGCCGGTCGCGCTCGCGGCCGGCAACGACCCCGAGATTGCCCGCTGGACCAGCGTGCCGGTGCCCTATACCGAGGACGCCGCGCACACGTACACGCGCCAGACGCGCGCCGAGGGGTGGGACAGCGGGACGAGCCTGTCCTGGGCGGTCTGCGACAGCACGACCGGAGCGGTCCTGGCCGACGTGGCCTTGCGCCGCGGCTGCGACGACGGCGTGTGGGACGTCGGCTACTGGTGCCTGCCCGAGCACCGCGGGAAGGGCGTCGTGCCGGAGGCGCTCGGCAGCGTGTGCCGCTGGGCCTTCGCGGTGCTGGAGGCCCAGCGCATCGAGTGGATGGCCGAGGTCGGCAACTGGTCGTCCCGCCGGGTCGCGGAGAAGGCCGGCTTCCGGGTCGAGGGCGTCCGGCGCGGCGGGATGGCGCACCGCGGCGAGCACAAAGACAGGTGGATCGCCGGGCTGCTGCCGGGCGACGACGCCGTCGACACCGCGGCCCTGCCGCCGTACGGGGAGCAGACAGACGGCGTCGTCACCGTCCGCCGCTGGCGCTCCTCGGACGCCCCGCACGTCGCCCGCGCCTGCGCGGACCCGGAAACCGCGCGCTGGCTCCCTGTGCCGGTGCCGTACACGCTCGAGGTCGCGCACTCCTACGTGGACGGGATCGTGCCGACGGAGTGGGCAACCGGCACGGTTGCGAATTGCGCCGTCGTCGACGCGGTGACGGGGGAGCTGATCGGCGCCGTGGGACTGACCGTGCGGCAGGGCATCGGCGAGATCGGCTACTGGACGGCGCCCTGGGCGCGCGGGCGGGGCGTGGCCGGGCGGGCCGCGCAGCTGCACGCCGGGTGGGGGTTCGCCGCGCTGGGCCTGCCGCGGGTCGAGCTGCTCGCCGACGTCGACAACGTTGCGTCCCAGCGGGTGGCCGAGAGGGCCGGCTGGCAGCGCGAAGGGGTCGCGCGAGCGGTGCGACCC
>JAJAYV010000109.1 GCA_026786045.1 Frankiaceae bacterium
CAGCCGCCCTGCGCGCCGGCCAGCCACTCCAGCGCGCCGGCCAGCCGGCCGAGGGCGCGGTCCGCGCCGCGGACGGTCTCGGGGGGCGTGACCGTCAGGCGCATGCTCTCAGCCAACCGCACGTGGCAGGGTGGGCCCGCAGCTCCCCCTGACCGAGAGGATGGCCCGTGGCCTGGACGTGGCGGTACGAGGACAGCAGCGGCGGGCCGGTCGTCCCCGCGGAGGGGGCGCCGACGGCGGAGCCGTTCTCCAACCAGGCCGATGCCGAGAGCTGGATCGGGGAGAGCTGGCGCGAGCTGCTCGCCGCCGGCGTGCACCAGGTGACGCTGCTCGACGACGACCACCGGGTCTACGGCCCGATGGGCCTCGACACCGCTTAGATCAGGGCCGTTTGGCGGGGCTCTCGGTCTTGCCCGGGTCGGTCGTCACGACGCCCTCGAGCACCGCGTCGACCTGCGCGAGCAGGTCGGCGTCCAGCACCTTGCCGGCGGCGGCCGCACTGTCGCGCACCTGCTCAGGCCGGGAGGCGCCGACGATGGCCGAGGACACGTTCGGGTTCTGGAGCACCCACGCGACGGCGAGCTGGGCCATCGACAGGCCGGCCTGCTCGGCGAGCGGGATGAGCTGCTGCACCTTCTCGAGCACGTCGTCGCTCAGCCAGCGGGCGATCATCTTGTCGCCGCCCTGGCTGTCGGTCGCGCGGCTGCCCTCGGGCGGCGGCTGGCCCGGCAGGTACTTGCCGGTGAGCACGCCCTGCGCGATCGGCGACCAGACGACCTGCCCGACGCCCTCGCGCTCGCAGAGCGGGACGACCTCGGCCTCGATGACGCGCCAGAGCATGGAGTACTGCGGCTGCGAGGAGACGATCCGGTCGAAGCCCATCTCGCCGGCGATCTTCAGCGCCGCCTCGATCTCGGACGCCTTCCACTCCGAGACGCCGATGTAGTGCACCTTGCCGGCGCGCACCAGGTCGTCGAAGGCGCGCAGCGTCTCCTCGAGCGGGGTCTCGTAGTCGAAGCGGTGCGCCTGGTAGAGGTCGACGTAGTCGGTCTGCAGCCGCTTGAGTGAGGCGTTGCAGCTCTCGACGATGTGCTTGCGGGACAACCCGCGGTCGTTCTGCCCGCGGCCGGTCGGCCAGTAGACCTTGGTGAAGATCTCCAAGCCCTCGCGCCGCTCACCCTTGAGCGCCTCGCCGAGCACGCTCTCGGCCTTCGTGCCGGCGTAGACGTCGGCGGTGTCGAACGTCGTGATGCCGACGTCGAGCGCCTCCCGCACGCAGGCGGTGGCCTGGTCGGCCTCCACCTGCGAGCCGTGCGTCAGCCAGTTGCCGTAGCTGATCTCGCTGACCTTCATGCCGCTGCGCCCGAGGCGTCGAAACTCCATCCGGTGACCGTACGTGTCAGTCCTTGCCGGGCGACACCCGGGGAGGGGGGAGCCGGAAGCGGCGCAGCACCGTCGAGCGCAGCAGCCCGTACGCGACGTGCCCACCGAGCCGGCCCTGCTCGGGGAACTGCTCGCGGATCCGGCGTCGCAGGGCGAGGGTCGTGACGACGACGTCGACGAGCATGAGCAGGATCGTCATCACCCACAGCAGATAGCCGACGGTCCGCAGCGCGGCGACGTTGGACAGGTTCACGACGATGAGCGCGACCGCGAGTGGCAGCAGGACGACGCCGACGTTGCGCCGGCCGTCCACGACGTCGCGGACCAGCGCCCGCACCGGGCCGGCGTCGCGCTTGGACAGGTAGCGGTCGTCGCCGCTCGCGGCGCCCTCACGGACCCGCTTGCGCGCCGCCGCGGCCTCCAGCTTCTGGCGCTTGGCTGCCTCCTTGCGCGGCTGCGGGGGAGGCGCGACCGGGCCGGAGCGCCGGCGCTGCGCCTCGCTGCGCTTGGGGGTGGGGCGGCCCTTGCCGGTCGGTGCGGTCACCCCTGCAGGTTAGCTACGGCAGCGCGAGCATGCGCTCGAGCGCGGCCTTGGCCCAGCGGGCCGTCTCCGGCTCGACCTCGATGCGGTTCGGTACGACCCCCTCGACAAGCTGCTCCAGCGACCAGACCAGGTGCGGCAGGTCGATGCGGTTCATCGTCGAGCAGAAGCAGACCGTCTTGTCGAGGAAGACCACCGTCTTGTCCGGGTGGGACTTGGCGAGCCGACGGACGAGGTTGAGCTCGGTGCCGATCGCCCAGGCGCTGCCGGGCTCGGCCGCGTCGAGGGTCGAGATGATGAACTCGGTCGAGCCGACGAGGTCGGCGGCCCGCACCACGTCGTGGGTGCACTCCGGGTGGACGAGCACGTTGACGCCGGGCACCCGCCCCCGCACGTCGCGCACGGAGTCGACCGTGAAGCGGCCGTGCACCGAGCAGTGGCCCTTCCACAGGATCACCGTGGCGGCGCGTAGCTGCTCGACGGTGAGCCCGCCGCCTGGCTTGTGCGGGTCGTAGACGACGCAGTCCTCGAGGAGGAGGCCCATCTCGCGCACGGCGGTGTTGCGGCCGAGGTGCTGGTCGGGCAGGAAGAGAACCTTCGTGGGGTGACCGGCGGTGCCCTGCTCGAACGCCCAGGTCAGCGCGCGCTTGGCGTTGGAGGAGGTGCAGATCGTGCCGCCGTGCCGGCCGGTGAAGCCCTTGATGGCGGCGCTGGAGTTCATGTAGCTCACCGGCACGACCGTGTCGGCGATGCCGGCGGCTGTCAGGACGTCCCAGCACTGCTCGACCTGGTCGAAGGTCGCCATGTCGGCCATCGAGCAGCCGGCGGCGAGGTCCGGCAGCACGACCGCCTGGTCCGGGCCGGTGAGCACGTCGGCCGACTCGGCCATGAAGTGCACGCCGCAGAAGACGATGAACTCCGCCTCGGGTCGCGCCGCGGCCTGCTGGGCGAGCTTGAAGCTGTCGCCGGTGACGTCGGCGAACTGGATGACCTCGTCGCGCTGGTAGTGGTGACCGAGCACGAAGACCCGGTCGCCGAGGGCTGCCTTGGCCGCGCGGGCGCGGGCGACGAGGGTCGGGTCGGAGGCCGCGGGCAGGTCGCCGGGGCAGTCGACGCCGCGCTCGGAGGACGGGTCGCTCTGGCGGCCGAGCAGCAGCAGCGCGAGCGGGGTGGCCTCGACGCCGGGCATCAGATCCAGGTCCGGAGTGGTCGTCATGGTCGGCTCCTCGGCCAGCAGGCGGGCGGCAGCAGGGGGATAGTGTCGCACAGACGACAACATCGGGCGGGCCTTCGTCCTTCCCGGACTGGCAGGCTGGCCGGGTGCGCGTCCTGTTCGCCCCCGACGGCTTCGGCGGCACCTTGAGCCCCGCAGCCGCTGCCGCAGCGATGGCCGACGGCTGGCGGCGCGCCGCCCCGGGCGACGTGCTCGACCTCGCGCCGCTGTCCGACGGCGGGCCGGGGCTGCTCGAGGTGCTGGCCGCGGCCCTGCCCGGCTCGGTCCTGCACCCGGTCGTGGTGGAGGACCCGCTGGCCCGGCCGGTCGCCGCCGCGGTGCTGTTCGACGGCGGCACCGCCTGGGTGGAGGCGGCCTCGGCCTGCGGCCTGCACCTGCTCGACGACGCCGAGCGCGACCCCACCACCACCACGACGTACGGCGTCGGTCAGCTCGTCGCCGCCGCCCTCGACCTCGGCGCCACCCGGGTCGTCGTGGGGCTGGGCGGCAGCGCCACCAACGACGGCGGCGCGGGGCTGCTGGCCGCCCTCGGCGTGCAGCGGCTCGACACGGCGGGGGAGCGGCTGGCCCCCGGCGGCGCCGCCCTGCGCCAGGTGGACCGGTTGGCGGGCGCACCCGACCCGCGGCTGGCCGGGGTGGAGCTGGTCGCCGCGACCGACGTCGACAGCCCGCTGCTGGGCCTGCGCGGGGCGTCCGCCACCTTCGGCCCGCAGAAGGGGGCCAGTCGCGAGGACGTCGCGCTGCTCGACGGGGCGCTCACCCGCTGGGCCGACGTCCTGGAGGCGCACTGCGGCCGGGTGGTGCGGGAGCTGCCGGGTGCTGGTGCCGCCGGGGGCCTGGGCGCCGCGCTTCTCGCGCTGGGTGCGCGGCGTGAGCCCGGCCTCGCCCTGGTCCG
>JAJAYV010000110.1 GCA_026786045.1 Frankiaceae bacterium
GCCCAGCGGCACGTCCGGCGCGGCGGTCTGCTGCGGGGCCGCCTTGCGGCGCGGCCAGCCGAGGCCGCTCACCGGCGGGCCTTCTTCTTCTTGGCGGGTGGGCCGCCGGCGCCGCGGGTCACCACGACCACGCGCCCCGCGGTGTCCTGCGCCTGCTCGCCCACGACCACGACCTCAGCCGACTCGGCGAAGGCCGCCTTGAGCGCGGCACCGGAGGAGGCTAGCTCGCCGTCAGCGCGCTCGCCCTTGAGCGCGAGCAGCCGGCCGCCGGGGCCGAGCAGGGGGAGCGCCCAGCCGGCGAGCCGGTCGAGCGGGGCGACGGCGCGGGCGACGACGACGTCGACCTGCAGCTTGCCGGCCAGCTCCTCGGCCCGCGCCCGGCGCACGACCGCGGTGCGCAGCTCGAGCTCGGCAACGACCTCCTCGAGGAAGGTGGCGCGGCGCAGCAGCGGCTCGACGAGCACGACGGTGACGTCGGGGCGCATAGCCGCCAGCACGATCCCGGGCAGTCCGGCGCCGGAGCCGACGTCGGCCACGACCTGGCCGGGCTCGAGCAGCGACGCGACCCCGGCGCAGTTGAGCAGGTGCCGCTCCCACAGCCGGGGGGTCTCGTGCGGGCCGATCAGCCCGCGCTCGACGCCCGCGCCGGCGAGCAGCGCGGCGTACCGCTCGATCACCGGCAGGGCCGGGCCGAAGACGGCAGCCGCGTGCGCCGGCGCCGGAGGGGCAGGCGCCAGGGGGACGGTGCTGGGGGACGCCATCAGCTGGGCAGGACCACCACACGGCGCTCGGGCTCGACGCCCTCGGACTCGCTGCTCACCCCGTCGACCGCGGCGACGGCGTCGTGCACGACCTTGCGCTCGAACGGCGTCATCGGGGCCAGACGCACCCGCTCGCCGGACTCGAGCGACCGCTGGGCTGCGCGCGTACCGATCACCGTCAGCTCCTGCTTGCGGGCCGCGCGCCAGCCGCCGATGTCGAGCATCAGCCGGCTGCGGACGCCGGTCTCGCGCACCACGGCCAGCCGGGTGAGCTCCTGGACGGCCTCGAGGACCTGGCCGTTCTGCCCGACCAGCGCGTCCAGGCCGTCACCGACGATGGCGACGACCGCGCGCTCGCCCTCGACGTCCATGTCGATGTCGCCGTCGACGTCGGCGATGTCGAGCAGCCGCTCGAGGTAGTCGCCGGCGATGTCGCCCTCGCGGACGAGCAGGTCCTGCCCGCTGAGGGTCGTCTCGGTGCTGTCGGGCTCGGTCACAGGTGTCCTTCGTGCGGTGGGAGGTGGAGCGACAGGCAGGCTAGCGCCGGCCGCCGCGGCGCTTGTTCTTGCGGCTGCCCGCTGGACGCCGGTTGCCGGCCGCCGAGACGGCAGCCTTCGGGGTGGCGCCCTTGCCGGCTCCGGTGGGCTTCGCGCCGCGGGCCGTCGTCGCGGGGAGCACCGTGGCCGCAGCGGGGCCGCCTTCGCCAGGAGTACCGGTGCCCGGCGCCCCGCCGGCGCCGTCCGCATCGCCCTCCGGGCCCTTGCCCTTGCCACCCCCACCCGGGCCCTTGTCCTTGTCCCTGGGCGGGGTCGTGCCTCCGGCGGCGGGGGGCGTCTTGCCCGGGTTGAGGTTGATCGGCGGCATGCGCTTGATGACCCAGGCCTGCTGGCCCATCGACCACACGTTGGTGGTCAGCCAGTACAGGAGCACACCGATCGGGAAGAAGACACCGGACACGGCGAACGACAGCGGCAGCACGTAGAGCAGCAGCTTCTGCACCATGACCTGCTGCGGGTCGGTCGTGCCGGCGCGCGACATCATCTGGCGCTGCGTCCAGAAGGTGGACGCGCCCATGCCGATGACCATGAGGAACGCGACGATGCGGACCGTCGTGATGTTCGCGCCCAGCTCGCTGATGAGCGACGCGGGGCTGTTGAAGGCCGCGCTGATGGGGGCGCCGAAGACCTGCGCCGCCGCGCCCTCGCGCAGCTGCTGCTCGGTCAGTCCGAACGCCGCGGATGCGTCGGTCTTGAAGTTGCGAATGACGGTGAACAGCGCGAAGAACACCGGCAGCTGCAGCAGCAGCGGCAGGCAGCCGGAGATCGGGTTGGCGTTGTTCTCCTTGTAGAGCTTCATCATCTCGGTGTTCAAGGTCTCGCGGTCGCCCTTGTGGAGCTTCTGCAGCTCCTTGACCTTGGGCGCGAGCTGCTGCATGCGGCGCTGGCTCTTGATCTGCTTGACGAACAGCGGGAACAGCAGCAGCCGCACCGTCACGGTGAGGAAGACGATCGACAGGCCCCAGGCCAGGCCGCTGGCCGAGTCGACGCCCGGCAGGTTGCTGATCCCGGTGTGGATGAGCGCCAGGAGCGCGCCTACGGGTGTAGCGAGGACGTCAAACACGGGAGCGCTCCGGGGAGTCGGGGCTGGCGGGGTCGTCGGGCGTGCGGTCCATCGTCACCCACGGACGACGAACGGGCGGTACGGGATCGTGCCCGCCCGGGTGGAAAGGATGGCAGCGCGCGACCCGGCGGACGGCAAGCCAGCTGCCCCGGAGGGCGCCGTGGGTGGTGATGGCCTCGGCGGCGTAGGCGCTGCACGTCGGGGCGAAGCGGCACCGCTGGCCGAGCGCAGGGCTGATCCAGCGCCGGTAGAAGGCGATCGGGCCGAGCAGCAGCCGTGCAGCCGGGCTCATCGCGGGGTCCGGGGCCGGGTGGCCGCGGCGAGCGCCCCGTCGAGGTCGACCGCCAAGGCGCTGCTCGGGGCGGCGCCGGCACCCGGCTGGGCC
>JAJAYV010000111.1 GCA_026786045.1 Frankiaceae bacterium
CGGCTCGCTGGTGCCGGTGACCGACATCAGGCCGCTGCGCGCCTGTGCCATGACGTCGTAGCCCGGCTGGGCGCCGGCCGGTCCGTCGCCGCCCGCCCCGCGCACCGACACCCAGACGGCCGACGCGCCCGCGCGCAGCTCCTCGAGCCCGAGCGCGACCAGGTGGTGCGGCAGGAAGTTCTCGACGACCACGTCGGCGGCCTCGACCAGCCGGGCGACCACCGCCCGCCCCTGCGGCCGGGTGAGGTCGAGGGCGACCGAGCGGCGGTCGCGGTTGACCGAGAAGAAGTACGCCGCGTCGTCGCCGTGGAAGGGCGGCCCCCAGTGCCGGGTGTCGTCGCCGCGGCCCGGCCGCTCGACCTTCACGACGTCGGCGCCGAGGTCCGCCAGCACCATGCAGCAGTACGGACCGGCCAGCACGCGGGACAGGTCGAGCACGCGGACGCCGCCGAGCGGCCCCTGCGCCGGCAGCCCGGAGGGCCATCCCGGGCCCGCCGAGAGGGCCCGCTCGAGCCCGTTGCTGGTCACCGGTGGAGCCTTCCACGGCGTGCTCGAGCGACGCCGCGGCAACACGCGGAAGGGTGGCGACCTGATGTTCCCCGCGGGGCGTCTCCGATGCATCTCGTTCTTCCGTTGCGGGTTTAGCCTCCTGTGAGTGGGGTCACTCCCTCGCCACCCCCCCGGACTCGAGGGATGCCCGGACGTGGCCGTCAGCCCGGCGACCACACCTCTCCGAGGAGCCGACGTGCCTGACAGCAGCACCGGACCAGATCCCCGCGGCGGCCGAGCCGCTCCGACCCGGCGACGGCGGCGCACGGCTGCCGCGGTGGGGCTGGCCCTGTCCGCCTCGGTGCTGGCCGCGTGCGGTGGCGACGAGGGCGGTCCGCAGACCCTCACCTGGTACATCAACCCGGACTCCGGTGGCCAGGCCGAGATCGCCTCGCGCTGCACGGACGCAGCCGGCGGGGCGTACCGGATCGAGACGGCGGTGCTGCCTCGCGAGGCCGCCGCCCAGCGCGAGCAGCTGGTGCGGCGCCTGGCTGCCAACGACGACTCGATCGACCTGATGAGCCTGGACCCGCCGTTCATCCCGGAGTTCGCCGAGGCGAACTTCCTCGCCGAGATCCCCGAGGACGTCGCCGAGCGGGTGACCGAGGGCGTGCTGGACAGCGCGATCGTCGGGTCGACGTGGAAGGAGGAGCTGGTGGCGGTCCCCTTCTGGGCCAACACCCAGCTGCTGTGGTACCGGAAGTCGGTCGCCGAGGCGGCAGGCCTGGACATGACGCAGCCGGTCACCTGGGCCCAGGTCGTCGAGGCGGCCCAGTCGCAGGACAAGCTCGTCGGTGCCCAGGGCGTGCGCGCCGAGGCGCTCACCGTCTGGATCAACGCGCTCGTGGAGTCCGCCGGCGGGTCGATCATCACCGACACCGCCGCGCAGCCCGAGGACATCGAGCTGGGGCTGACCGACGAGCCGGCCCGGCTGGCCGCCGAGGTGATGCGCCTGGTCGCCACCTCCGGCGTCGGCGGACCGGCCTTCTCCACGCAGAACGAGGACAACGCGGCGACCGGCTTCGAGGGAGACGACGCCGGCTTCATGGTCAACTACCCCTTCGTCTGGCCCCGCGCGGTCGGCGCGGCCGAGGCCGGCACGCTCGACGCGTCCGTGCCGGCGGACTTCGGCTGGGCCGTCTACCCGCGGGTCGTCGAGGACCAGGATGCCGCCCCGCCGTACGGCGGGATCAACCTCGGGGTCGGCGCGTTCAGTCAGGCCCCTGAGCTGGCCTTCGAAGCCGCCGAGTGCATCACCAGCGAGGAGAACCAGGCCTACTACTTCGTCAGCAACGGCAACCCGGCGAGCAAGGCCTCGGTCTACGACGACCCCGAGGTGCTGGCGGCCTTCCCGCAGGCGCCGGTCATCCGCGAGTCGCTGGAGCTGGCGGCTCCGCGGCCGCAGACCGCCTACTACAACGAGGTCTCGCAGAGCCTGCAGCGCGTCTACCACCCGCCGTCGTCCGTCCAGCCCGGTGAGACCGGCGAGCGGGCGGCCAAGCTCATCAAGGCCGTCCTGCGGAAGGAGCAACTGCTGTGAGCACCACGACACTGCCGCCGGCCGGCGAGAAGACCTCGCCGAAGTCGGCGCCCAAGCGGGCGATCAGCGACCGGGCGCGGGCGGAGCGCAAGCTCGGCTGGATGCTGGCCGGACCGGCTTTCGCGGTCATGCTGCTCGTCACCGCCTACCCGATCCTGCAGGCCTTCTACGAGTCGCTGTTCGACTTCCGGCTCACCGACCCTGAGAACCGGTCCTTCACCTGGTTCTCCAACTACTACGTCGTCCTCACCGACCGCATCTGGTGGATCTCGCTCGGCGTGACGCTGTTCATCACCGTGGTCACGGTCGCCGTGGAGCTCGTCCTGGGCTTCGGGCTGGCGCTGGTGATGGTCAAGGCGCTGTCCAGCATCCGGCCGATCATCCGCGCCGCCATCCTCATCCCCTACGCCGTGATCACGGTCGTGTCGGCGTTCGCCTGGCAGTTCGCCTTCTCGCTCACTTCCGGCTTCGTCAACACCTGGTTCGGCTGGGTGCCGGGCATCGGCGCGGACACCGACTGGTTCGGCGGTCAGTGGTCGGCGCTGTTCGTCGTCTGCCTCGCCGAGATCTGGAAGACGACGCCGTTCATCTCCCTGCTCCTGCTCGCCGGCCTCGCCCAGGTGCCCGAGGTGCTGCAGGAGGCGGCCCGCGTCGACGGGGCGACCTGGTGGCAGCGGCTCACCAAGGTGACCATCCCGAACATGAAGGCCGCGATCATGGTCGCCCTGCTGTTCCGCAGCCTGGACGCGTTCCGCGTGTTCGACAGCATCTTCGTCATGACCGGCGGCGCCAACAACACCGAGACCGTGTCGTTCCTCGCCTACCGGCAGACCATCAGCCGGCTCGAGATCGGACTCGGCTCGGCGGTGTCGGTGCTGCTGTTCCTCTGCGTCGTGATCATCTGCGCCATCTTCATCAAGGGCTTCAAGGTCGATCTGTCCTCGACGACGGGAGACAAGTGATGTCGCGCCGGGAGAAGAACCTCTGGATCTTCGGTGGGATCCTGATCGTCATCTACGCGCTGTTCCCCATCGCCTGGATCGTGTCGCTGTCGCTGAAGGCACCGAGCGACCTGTCGAACCAGCAGTTCCTGCCGACGCAGGTGTCGTGGGAGAACTACGAGCTGATCCTCACCGGCGGCGCGAGCGACCTGTTCCTGCCGGCGCTCAGGAACTCCTTCGGCATCGTGCTGATCGCCACCGCGATCGCCTGCTTCCTGGCGATGTTCGCGGCGTACGCCATCGCGCGGCTCGACTTCCCTGGCAAGAAGCTGATCCTGTCGACCGCCCTGGCGGTGGCCATCTTCCCGGTGATCTCGATCGTGACGCCGCTGTTCAACCTCTGGCGCCAGATCGGGCTCTACGACACCTGGCCCGGCCTGATCATCCCGTACCTCTCGCTCACGCTGCCCATCTCGATCTGGACGTTGTCGGCCTTCTTCCGCGAGATCCCGTGGGAGATGGAGCAGGCGGCGCAGGTCGACGGCGCCACCACCTGGCAGGCGTTCCGCAAGGTGATCGTGCCGCTGGCCGCGCCGGGCGTGTTCACCACCGCGATCATCGCCTTCTTCATCGCCTGGAACGACTTCGTCTACGGCATCTCGCTGACCTCCACCAACGCGGCCCGGCCGGTCCCGGCCGCGCTCGGCCTGTTCTCCGGGGCCTCGCAGTTCGAGTCCCCCACCGGCGGCATCTCCGCCGCCGCCGTCGTGGTCACCATCCCCGTGATCATCCTCGTCCTGCTCTTCCAGCGGCGCATTGTCGCCGGCCTCACCAACGGCGCTGTCAAGGGCTGACTGCCCGCCGGCCCGACACCTAGGAGACCCCGCGATGGCTGCCATCGAGATGAAGAACATCATCAAGACCTACGACGACGGCTTCCCGGCTGTGAACGACGTGAGCCTGGACATCGCCGACGGCGAGTTCATGATCCTGGTCGGCCCGTCCGGCTGCGGGAAGTCCACTCTGCTGCGGATGATCGTCGGCCTGGAGGACATCACCAGCGGCGACATGATCATCGGGGGCAAGCGCGTGAACGACAAGGCGCCGCGCGAGCGCAACCTGTCGATGGTCTTCCAGAACTACGCGCTGTACCCCCACCTCACCGTCTACGAGAACATCGCCTTCCCGCTGCGACTGGCCAAGATGGACGATCAGGAGGTCGAGCGCCGGGTCCAGGAGGCCTCCGACGTGCTCGAGCTGCACGAGCACCTGGACCGCAAGCCCGCGAACCTGTCCGGTGGTCAGCGCCAACGCGTGGCCATGGGCCGCGCGATCGTGCGGCAGGCCGAGGCGTTCCTGTTCGACGAGCCGCTGTCGAACCTGGACGCCAAGCTGCGTGGCCAGATGCGCACCGAGATCTCCCGGCTCCAGCGCCGGCTCGGCATCACCACCGTCTACGTCACGCACGACCAGACCGAGGCCATGACGCTGGGCGACCGGGTCGCGGTCCTGCGCAAGGGCCTGCTGCAGCAGGTCGCCTCCCCACGGGAGCTGTACGAGCAGCCGGTCAACCTGTTCGTCGCGGGCTTCATCGGCTCGCCGCCGATGAACTTCCTGCCCGCGACGGTCAACGGCAGCACGCTCGAGACGCCCTTCGGCGAGGTGACGCTCGACGACGAGAAGGCCCGGGCGGTCGCCGGCAAGGACCTCGTCCTCATGGGTGTGCGGCCGGAGTACTTCGAGGACGCGTCCCTCGTCGAAGACAGCAAGCGCAACCTGGGCTCGACGTTCACCGCGCGGGTCGACGTCACCGAGTGGCTCGGTGACTCGCAGTACGCCTACATCCCCTTCGATGCGCCGAAGGAGGTCGAGGACCAGCTCAAGGAGCTCTCCCGCGAGCTCGACAGCGACCAGCTGCGCACCCAGGCCATCGTGTCCATCGACTCCACCAGCCGCATCCGCGAGGGCCGCGACGCGGAGTTCTGGATCGACACCCGCAAGGTGCACTGCTTCGACCCGGCGTCCGGGGACAACCTCACCCGCGACGCCGAGGCCGGCGCGAAGCTGACCCGCGAGGCTGGCGAGGACCGCGAGGCGGACCTCGCCGCCAATGCCGAGCGCGACGGACACCCGACGTCCGCGCAGGGCGCCGGCACGGCCCCGGCAGGCGGCAGCACCCGGGTCTGACGGCGACGGGACGGCGGGTCGAGGCCCGTCGTCCCGCTGCACTGCACGGGTCGGGGTGCGAGGCTGCGCGGGAGGATCGGAGGGCAGCCGTGGCGAGTGCGACGGACCTGAGGTTCCGCGTCAGCTCCCCGGGCCTGCTCCGGCTGCCCTGGGACCTGCCGCTGGAGCAGTGGGGACCCGACACGGCCGACCTGCGCGAGCTGCCGGTCGGCCCGAGCCGGCACCTGGTCCGTTTCCCCTACGTCGACGGCCGCCTGTGGGCGGTCAAGGAGCTGCCCGAGCGGGTGGCCGGCCGGGAGTACGCGGTGCTGCGCCAGCTCGAGGTCAAGGACCTGCCGGCGGTGCGGGCGGTCGGGCTCGTGGTCCAGCACGAGTCAGGCAACGCGCTGCTCGTCACCCGCTACCTCGAGCGGTCGTGGCAGTTCCGGCGGCTGCTCATGCGGCTGCCGCCGAACCGGCCGCTGCACCGCGCCCGGCTGCTCGACGCGATGGCCAGCCTGCTCGTCGACCTGCACCGCAACGGCGTCTACTGGGGCGACTGCTCGCTGGCCAACACGCTGTTCTCCCGCGATGGCCAGCGCCTGCAGGCCTGGCTGGTCGACGCCGAGACCAGCGAGATCCACCCCGAGTTGAGCACCGGGCAGCGGCTCGACGACCTTGACATCATGGTGGAGAACGTCGCGGGCGGGCTGCTCGACCTGGCCGTGATGCTCGACCGCCCGCCGGAGATCCACGCCCAGCTCATCGAGGAGGCGGCCGGGGTCGCCACCTGCTATCACGAATTGTGGGACGTGCTCAGCGAGCAGCCGCTGCTCGACTTCGGCGACCGGCACGACGTCGAGGGGCGCATCCGCCGGCTCAACGAGCTGGGCTTCGCGGTGGACGAGCTCAGCCTCCAGCCGACCGGGTCGGGTGACGAGCGGCTGCGGCTGAAGGTGACGGTCGCCGCGCGGCGCTTCCACGCGGTCGAGCTGTTCGAGCTGACCGGGCTCGAGGTCGGCGAGGGCCAGGCGCAGGTCCTGCTCGCGGACCTGCACAGCTACGTCGCCACCTTGCCCGACACCGCACGCGGGCTGCAGCGCGGACCGAGCTCGGTCAGCCGCGCCGAGGCGGTGCAGCGCTGGCTGGACGAGGTGCTGCGGCCGCTCATGGAGCGCGCGCACGAGGCCGTCGGCCGGCTGGGCGACCCCGTGCAGGCCTACTGCGACCTGCTGGAGGTCCGCTGGCTGCTCAGCGAGCAGGCCGGCTGCGACATCGGCAACACCGCTGCGCTGGAGGCCCTCGCGAACCGGTCGCTGCCGACCGACTCGGCGGCCATGGTGGTCGTCGCGGAGGAGGACACCCTGGAGATGGCCCGGCCCACGCGCGAGCAGCTGGAAGCGCTGCGCGAGGAGACCGCCGGGACCGGAGACCGGGAGGGCTGAGACGTGGACGGGACGACGGCCGTACGGCTGGTGGCGCTGCTGCTCGCCCCGTCGGCTGTCGCGGGAGCCGTCGTGGTCGCCGTGCGCAGCGCCCGCGCCGTCGGGGCCCGGCGGCGGCGGCGGACGGCCATGCCGGCCGGTCCCCCGCTGGAGCAGAC
>JAJAYV010000112.1 GCA_026786045.1 Frankiaceae bacterium
CGGCTCGCCCGCCCGGCATCCCGCTGCCGGCCCGGTCCCTCCATCACCCGGCAGGGGCGACAGGGACGGGGGCACACCTGTGACACTGCAGGGGTGGCGCGCTTCGGGGACGGACTGGCGGTGGGCGGCGACCTGCTGGCCGCTGCCGAGGCGGCGACGGCCGACGCGCTGGCCCCGATGGGTGGCCGCGTTCCCGACCTCGTCTGCGTCTTCGTCAGCGGTGCCGACCCCGACGAGTGCACCGCCGCGCTCGAGCACGCCGCGACCTCGGCACCCGCGGGGGCGGTACTGGGCTGCAGCGCCGGCGGCGTCATCGGCGGCGCCACCGGGGTGGAGGGACGGCCCGCGGTCAGCGTGTTCGCCGCGGTCCTGCCCGGGGTGCGGCTGCGCAGCTTCCACCTCGAGGTGATGCGCACCGACGCCAGGGCCGCGGTCGTGGGCATGCCCGAGCTCGACGGCGACGACGTCGCGGTGCTGCTCACCGACCCGTACAGCTTCCCGGTCGACGGCTTCCTGGCCCAGGCCAACACCGCCCTGCCCGGACTGCCGGTGGTCGGCGGCGTCGCCGCGGGGGCGCGCGGCGCCGGCTCGACGCGGCTGCTGGTCGACGGGCGGGTCGTGGACCGCGGGGCGGTCGGGCTGCTCCTGCAGGGCTCGGGCGTGCGCACCCTCGTCAGCCAGGGCTGTCGCCCGGTCGGCCCCGCCATGACCGTGACCGCCGCCGCCGGCAACGTGGTGCGGGGCCTGGCCGGGGTCCCGGCGCTGCAGCGGGTTGAGCAGCTGCTGCGCGAGCTCCCGCCGGCCGACCAGGCGCTGGCCAGCTCCGGCCTGCAGATCGGGCTGGCCGTCGACGAGTACGCCGAGGAGCACGACTACCTCGTACGCCCCATCCTCGGCGTCGAGCGCGAGACGCAGGGCGTCGTCGTCGGCGACCTCGTCGAGGTCGGCAGCACGGTGCGGCTGCAGGTGCGCGACGCCGACGCGGCCGACGCCGACCTGCGCCGGATGCTGGCCGGCTACCGCCGCGACACCCTCGACGCCCCGGCCGGTGGCGCGCTGCTGTTCTCCTGCAACGGCCGCGGCGCGCACCTGTTCGGCTCGGCCCACGGCGGGGCCGACCACGACCCGGCCCTGGTGCGCAGCGAGCTCGCCGCGCAGGGGGTGGCCGGCTTCTTCGCCGGCGGCGAGCTCGGCCCGGTCGCCGGCCGCAACTCCCTGCACGGCTTCACTGCCTCCGTCCTCGCCTTCCCCGGCTGACCCCACCCCGGGTGAGCCCCCGCCCCGGGTGATCCCACCCCCGGTGAGCCCCGCCCCGGGTGATCCACGTGAGGTTGCGGGTGCTTCCGGCGGTCAGATCCACCTGCAACTCCACGTGGATCACCGGAGCGTGGGGGGCCGCCCACCCGCGCAGGTGAACGGCGCGGGAGCGTCGCGGTGCCAGACTGCGTCTCGTGACGCTGCCGCTGGGACTCGAGGACGTGCGTGCGGCGCGGCTGCTGCTCGAGGGCATCTCGCGCGAGACGCCCGTGCAGGGGCTGCGCGGGCTGTCCGACCAGGTCGGCGGTCAGGTCCTGCTCAAGTGCGAGAACCTCCAGCGCACAGGCTCTTTCAAGATCCGAGGGGCGTACGTCCGGATCGCGCGGCTGACCGACGAGCAGCGGGCGATCGGCGTCGTCGCCGCCAGCGCCGGCAACCACGCGCAGGGCGTGGCGCTGGCCGCGTCGCTGCTCGGCTGCGCCTCGACCGTCTTCATGCCGCAGGCCGCACCTCTGCCGAAGGTCGCGGCGACGAGGGCGTACGGCGCGCACGTCCGGCACGCCGGGCACACCGTCGACGAGGCGCTGGTCGCGGCGAAGGCGTTCGCCGAGGAGACCGGCGCGACGCTCATCCACCCCTTCGACCACCCGGACATCGTGGCCGGCCAGGGGACCGTCGGGCTCGAGCTGCTCGAGCAGTGCCCCGACGTCAAGACCGTCGTGGTCTGCACCGGCGGCGGCGGGCTCGTCGCCGGGATTGCTTTGGCGGTCAAGGGGATCCGGCCCGACGTGCGCATCGTCGCGGCACAGGCCGCCGGCGCCGACACCTTCCGGCCGTCGCTGGCCGCCGGCCACCCGGTGCCGCTGAGGACCATGACGACCATGGCCGACGGCATCGCGGTGGGCTGCCCCGGGGAGCTGCCGTTCGCGATCGTCCGGGAGCTGGTCGACCACGTCGTGACCGTCGACGAGGAGGCGCTCTCGCGCGCTCTGCTGCTGGCGCTCGAGCGGGCCAAGCTCGTCGTCGAGCCCGCGGGCGCGGCCGCGCTGGCGGCGGTCATGGAGGACCCGACCGCCTTCGAACCGCCTGTGGTGGTGGTGCTCTCGGGCGGCAACATCGACCCGCTGCTGCTCACCAAGGTCGTCCGGCACGGGCTGGTCGCGGCCGGCCGCTTCCTGTCGCTCGACGTGGCGATCCCGGACCGTCCCGGCGCGCTGGCCCGCCTGCTCTCGGTGCTCGGCGACACCGGCGCAAACGTCCTCGACGTCCAGCACTCGCGCACCGGCGCCGGGCTGCACGTCCACGACGTGGCCGTCGGGCTGCAGCTCGAGACCCGTGGACGCGAGCACGGCGACGAGGTGCTTGCCGCTCTCGCCGCCGCGTCGTACGTGGTCTCCCCCTGACCGTTCCGCCCGCCCGCGGCCGGGCCGTCGACGTCGCCGCCTACCTGGCGATCGGCGGTCTGAGCGTGGCCGTCGACCTCGGTCTGCTGGTGCTCCTCGTCGAGGTGCTCGACGTCCCGCTCGCGCCGGCCACCGCGGTGGCCTTCCTCACGAGCGTGGCCGTCAACTTCGGCCTCAACCGGCTGCTCGCCGGCGGCAGCGGGCTGCTCGGCGGCCAGGCGCTGCGCTACGGCCTGCTGCTGGTCGCGAACCTGCTGCTCACCGTCGCCGTGGTGACGGGCGCTGAGGGAGTCGGGGTGCCGTACGTCCTGGCCAAGGGCGCCGTCGTGCTGGCCTCCACGCTGTGGAACTACGTGCTCTACAGGGCCTGGGTCTTCGCGCCCGCCGGCTGAGGCCGCGCCGGTACCGTGGCGGCCATGCCTCTGCCGTCCCGGGTGCTCGTGGTCATCCCGGCCTTCAACGAGGAGGCGACCCTCGCCGGGGTGGTGGAGGAGGTCCGGGCGGCCCTGCCGTCGGCGGACGTGCTGGTCGTCGACGACTGCTCGGCCGACGCCACGCGCGCCGTCGCACTGACGACCGCCGCGCAGGTGCTGACCCTGCCGATCAACCTGGGCGTCGGCGGCGCGATGCGGGCCGGCTTCCGCTACGCACTGCGCTACGGCTACGACGCCGTGCTGCAGGTCGACGGCGACGGCCAGCACGACCCGCAGGACGCGCCACGGCTCATCGCCGCGCTCGCCGACGCGGACCTCGTCATCGGCGCGCGCTTCGCCGGCACCGGCGACTACGACGTGCGCGGCCCGCGGCGCTGGGCGATGCGGCTGCTCGCCCGGACCCTGTCGCGCGTGACGGGGGCCCGGCTCACGGACGCGACGTCGGGCTTCCGGGTCTGCAACGGGCGCACCCTCGAGCTGTTCGCACGGCACTACCCGGCGGAGTACCTCGGCGACACCGTCGAGACGCTCGTCATCGTCGCGCGCGCCGGCCTGACGGTCGCGCAGGTGCCGGTGACGATGCGCGACCGGGCGGGCGGGCAGCCGAGCCAGTCGCCGGTCCGGGCGGCGGTCTACCTGCTGCGCGTGGTCCTGGCGCTCGGGCTCGGCCGCCTGCGCCGCTACGACTTCGCCGAGGGCGTCAAGGTGCCGGTGTGAACGACGTCAAGATCGTCAGTCTGGTCGGCGGGATCGCCATCGTGCTGGTGATGGTCGAGCTGCTGCGGCGCCGGCAGCTGAAGGAGAAGTACGCCGTCCTGTGGCTGGCCGTGGCGCTGGCCGTCGCCGTGCTGGCCGTCGCGCCCGGGCTGCTCGACGCCGTGGCCGGCCGGCTGTCCGTGGCGGACCCGGTCAACCTGCTGCTGTTCGTCGGCATGCTCGTGCTGTTGTCGGTGTGCGTGCACCTGTCCTGGGAGTGCAGCCGGCTGGAGGACGAGACGCGGTCGCTGGCCGAGGAGGTCGCGCTGCTGCGCAACCAGGTGGAGCAGCGCGAGCCGCCATCGTGAGCGCGGCCGCTGGTTGGTCCTGGCGCACGTTCTGGGTGTCCCTGGTGCTCCTGTCCACACTGCTGGCCCTCTGGGGGCTGGCTACCCCGAGGTTCGCCGTCCCGGACGAGCCGGCGCACTTCCTCAAGGCTGCCGGCGTCGCGCGCGGGCAGCTGGTCGGCCCAGCCGACCGGCCCACCGTGGTGGAGGTGCCGCCCGCGCTCGAGTCGACGCGGCAGCAGACGGGGTGCTTCGCCTTCCAGCCGGCCGTGTCGGCCGACTGCGCCCCCGGCTACACCGGCGACGACGGTCCTGACCTCGTGGCCTACACCCAGGCCGGGCGCTACCCGCCGGGTTACTACGCGCTCGTCGGCCTGCCGACCCTGGTCTGGACCGACCTCGACGTGCTTTACGCGGTGCGAGGCCTATCGGCCGCCTTGTGCGCCGCGCTGCTGGCCGCCGCGCTCACCGCAGCGGCGGCGACCGGTCGACGGCTGCTGACCACATCGGTGGGCGTATCCGTCACACCCATGGCCCTCTTCCTCTGCTCCGGCGTCAATCCGAGCGGACCGGAGATCGCCGCGGCGCTCGCGCTCTGGACCGCGGGCGTGGCGCTGGTCCTCGACGGGGGCCCGCCGCCCCGCCCGCTGCTCGCGACGGCAGGGGTCGCGGGGGTGGTCCTCGCGCTGTCCCGGCCCATCTCGCCGTTCTGGCTCGCGCTCATCGGCCTCACGCTGCTGGTGCTCGCTGGTCGACGTCGCATCGTCGAGCTGGTCCGCCGTCGCGGGGTGCAGGTCTGGCTGGGGGCGCTGGTGCTGGCGGCTGCCGCGCAGTCGGCCTGGGTGCTCGGCGTGGGATCGCTCGAGCTCTACGGCGGCACCCAGGAGCTCTCCCTGGCACAGCGGCTCGAGGGCAGCGTCGACCGCACGGACGAGCGGCTGCACCAGGTGGTCGGCTGGTTCGGCTGGCTCGACACGCCGGCCCCGACGGGTGTTGTTCTCGCATGGGCGACGGCACTTGCGGTGGTGGTCTGCCTAGGCCTACGTCGACCGGCGCCGCTCCGGGTGGTTCTGGTCGTCCTGCTCGCGGTCGGCTGCGTGCTGGTGCCCGTCGCGCTGGAGGTCCCGTCGGTGAACCAGGTGGGCTTCTACTGGCAAGGCCGCTACACGCTGCCGCTGGCGGTGGGGCTGCCGGTGCTCGCCGCCGTGGCCAGCCGTCGCCCTGTCGCCGTGCCCAGGTCAGTGCTGGCCGTCGTGCTGGGTGCGGTGGGCGTGGCGCAGGTCGTCTGCTTCGTCGTTGTCCTCGGGCGCTACACCGTCGGGTCCGGCAACGGCCTCGGGCTCAGGGACGCGGCGTGGCCTCCGCCGCTGCCCGCCCTCGTGCTGGCGGTCGCCTTCTCTGTCGCCGCCGCGGCCTGGTCGATCTGGCTGCTCCTGTTGCCGCCGGCGGATCGCCGCGGGGGGCAGGTCGTGGTCGAGGCGAAGCACGCAGCGGACCTCGCCGCCTAGAGGTTGCCGCGCAGCTCCTGCTCGCGCTCGATCGCCTCGAACAGCGCCTTGAAGTTGCCCTTGCCGAAGCCGAGCGAGCCGTGCCGCTCGATGAGCTCGAAGAACACCGTCGGCCGGTCCTGCACCGGCTTGGTGAAGATCTGCAGCAGGTAGCCGTCCTCGTCGCGGTCGACGAGGATCCGCCGCGACCGCAGCTCCGCCATCGGTGCGCGGACCTCACCGACCCGCTCGGCCAGCTCGGCGTCGTAGTAGGAGTCCGGCGTCTCGAGGAACTCCACCCCGCGGGCGGCCATCTCGTCGACGGTGCGCAGGATGTCGTTGGTCGCGAGAGCGACGTGCTGCACACCCGGCCCGCCGTAGAACTCGAGGTACTCGTCGATCTGCGACTTCCGCTTGCCGACGGCCGGCTCGTTGAGCGGGAACTTCACCTTCTTGTGGCCGTCGGCGACGACCTTGCTCATCAGCGCGGAGTACTCGGTCGCGATGTCGGCGCCGACGAACTCCTTCATGTTCGTGAAGCCCATCACCGTGTTGTAGAAGGCGACCCAGGTGTCCATCTGGCCGAGCTCGACGTTGCCGACGACGTGGTCGACCGCCTGGAACAGCCGCTTCTCGGGCGGCGCCACCAGCGGCTGCCGCGGAACGTAGCCGGGCAGGAACGCGCCGGAGTAGGCCGACCGCTCCACCAGCGTGTGCCGCGTCTCGCCGTAGGTGGCGATGGCCGCCGTGACGACCTTGCCGGTCTCGTCCTCGCTCAGCTCCGGCGGCGCGAGCCCGACCGCCCCGCGCGCGACGGCGACCTCGTACGCCCGGGCGGCGTCGGGTACGCGCAGCGCGATGTCGACGACGCCGTCGCCGTGGCACGCGACGTGCTCGCCGAGCGCGGTGTCGGCGACGACCGGCCCGGCGACGACGAAGCGCGCGCCGCCGGACTCCAGGACGTACTCCGCCACCTCCCGCGACCCGGTCTCGGGGCCCTTGTAGGCGGTGACCCGCATGCCGAAGGCGGTGGAGTAGAAGTGCGCGGCCTGGCGGGCGTTGCCCACCGCGAAGCGCAGGTGGTCGACCGCCTCGACCGGGAAGTCGTCGGGCTCGGGCACGTGCGCCTCCTGGCTATCCGGTGTACGGCTCCGCGGACAGCAGCTCGACGGTCATCGAGCGGCCGTTGGGCAGCTCGTAGCTGACCGCGTCGCCGATCTTCGCGCCGGTGAGCGCGAGGCCCAGCGGGCTGTTGGCGGAGTAGACGGTGAGGTCGGCCGGCTTGTCCTCGCGCGAGCCGATGAGGAAGCGCTCGACGTCGCCGTCTTCGTACTTCACCTCGACGACCATGCCGGGCTCGGCGATGCCGTCGTCCGCGGGAGCCTCGCCCACCTTGGCGACCCGCAGCAGCTCGGCGAGCTGGCGGATGCGGGCCTCGAGCTTGCCCTGCTCGTCCTTGGCGGCGTGGTAGCCGCCGTTCTCCTTGAGGTCGCCCTCGTCGCGCGCCGCCTCGATCTTGGCGACGATGTCAGCGCGCCGTGGGCCCTTCGCGTCCTCGAGCTCCGCCGACAGCCGGTCGTAGGCCGCCTGCGTGAGCCAGGTGGTCTGCTGGCCGGGCGAGGTGGTCATGGGAGTGCCTCACAGGTCTCGGGAGTGGTGCAGGTCACCCGACTCTACGGGGCGGGTGGGGTCGAGGGGATCGGCTCCAACGAGCAGCCGACGCTCTCGCCGGTGACAGCCCGGGCCGAGGTGACCAGGTCGTGCTCGACCCGGACGACCCGGGAGGGGTCCCCGGGCGGGGCCAGCTGGACTGCCTCCCGGCCCACCTCGGCGCCGTCCTGGCTGCGCGAGCGGAGCAGGCAGTAGGCGGCCGAGCCCTCCGGCTTGACGACCTCCACGTCGATCCGCACCACGCTGTCCGACTGCACCTGGAAGTCGATCACCCGCGCGACGGCCCGGTCGACGCCGAAGCGGGTGAAGAAGGCGTAGGCGATGGCCGCCAGCAGCCCGAGGAACAGGACCCCCAGGACCACCGCGGCGACCCGCCCCCCGCGCCGTCCGGGCTCGTCGTAGCGCCCCGGCGGCCGCCGGCGGGCGGTCGTGCGCGAGGTCACGGGACTCCCAAGGTGGCGGGCGGTGTTGTCGGTCGCAGACAGCCTGCGGGACGATCGTCCCCGAGTCCTGACGAGGAGGCACCACCGCGTGGTCGAGAGCGACGAGCAGCTGCGGCTGATGTGCGTGCACGCGCACCCCGACGACGAGTCGAGCAAGGGCGCGGCGACGATGGCGCGCTACGCCCGTGAGGGTGTCGACGTCCTGGTCGTCACGCTCACCGACGGCTCCCGCGGGTCGGTGCTCAACCCGGCGATGGACCGCCCCGAGGTGCAGGCCCACATCACCGCGATCCGCGCGGCCGAGATGGACCGCGCCCGCGAGATCCTCGGCGTGTGCCAGGTCTTCCTCGGCTTCGTCGACTCCGGGCTGCCCGAGGGCGACCCGCTGCCGCCGCTGCCGGACGGCTGCTTCGCCGCCGGCGACCTCGAGGAGCAGGTCGAGGCGCTGGTGCGCGAGGTCCGCGAGCAGCGGCCGCACGTCATGACGACCTACGACGAGAACGGCGGCTACCCGCACCCGGACCACATCCGCTGCCACGAGGTGTCGGTGGCTGCGTTCGACGCCGCCGGCGACCCGGACCGCTTCCCCGAAGCGGGCCCGCCCTGGCAGCCGCTCAAGCTGTACTACAACCTCACCTTCCACAAGAGCCGCCTGGAGAAGCTGCACCAGGCGATGCTCGCCGCGAAGATGGAGTCGCCGTACGCCGAGTGGCTCGTCACCTGGGAGGACAAGCCCGGCGACGCCGAGCGGCTCACCACCTCGGTGCCCTGCTCGGAGTTCTTCTCCGTCCGCGACGCTGCGCTCATCGCGCACGCCACGCAGGTCGACCCGACCGGGCGCTGGTTCTCCTGCCCGATCGAGCTGCAGCAGGAGTCCTGGCCGTACGAGGACTTCCAGCTGGCGCGGTCGCTGGTGGACACCGACCTGCCGGAGGACGACCTGTTCGCCGGCGTGCGCGAGAGGGTGAGCCCGTGACCGGTCTACTGCTGATCGCGGTCGAGGAGGAGGACATCGGCACCGGCCCGATCGGCCTGCTCATCGTGCTGCTCATGCTCGTCGTGACGTTCTTTCTCATCCGGAACATGAGCGGCCGGCTCAAGCGGCTGCCGCGCGAGTTCCCCGACGAGCGCACCCCGGAGCAGCGGGCGGACGACGAGCGGAAGGACGGCCCGAAGGGCTGACCGCCCTCAGTCGTCGTGCCGGCCCGACCGGCCCTTCTTGACCTGCGCGCGCTGCCGCTTGCCCTCCAGTCGGCGCTCCTTCGACCCGCGGGTCGGCTTTGTCGCCCGGCGTGACGGCGGCGGCGGCGCGACCGCCTCCCGCAGCAGCTGGGCCAGTCGCTGCTCGGCCGCCTCGCGGTTCTGCAGCTGGCTGCGGTGCTCGCTCGCGGCCACGGTGAGCATGCCGTCGACGAGCCGGCCGGCCAGCCGGTCGAGCGCGCGCGCCCCCAGGTGCTCGTCGAGCGCGCCCGACCGGGCGACGTCGAAGGACAGCTCCGCGCGGCTGTCGGTGGTGTTCACGCCCTGACCGCCGGGGCCGGATGAGCGCGAGAAGCGCCAGCTCAGCTCGGCCTCGGGCACGACGACACGCGACGTCACCTGCAGGGGTCCGGGCACCAGATCAGTGTCCCCTGTGCGCCACGTTGGCCCTACCTGGCCGCAGCCTGTACGTACCGGCTGCGTGAGTTTCATCACGGAACGGTCACGGATGGCGTTTGGTACTGCCCGGCTCTGGCAACAGCGGTCCCGTCCGGACCGCTCCGGACCACCGGCGAGCCCCGGAGCCGCACCCCGGCGACCGTCCCGTAGACGCCAGGAATGCCCCCAGCACGACCCTGACCCAGGAGGAGATCGCATGATTGGCAACAACAGCCTCGGCAGCTTGACCGGCAAGAGCGTCGTCGGCCCCGACGGCGAGAGCATCGGCAAGGTCGCCGATGTCTATGAGTCCACCGACGGTGGTGGCGGCACCTTCGCCACGGTGAACACCGGTCTGTTCGGCGGCGGCACGAGCTTCTTCCCGCTCGACCAGGCTGAGCTGAGCGGCGACGACGTCTCCGTTCCCTACACCAAGTCCTTCATCAAGGACGCGCCGCGCGTCGAGAACGACGAGGAGCTCACGGCTCCCGAGGAGCAGCGTCTGTTCGAGTACTACTCGGCCGGCGGTCTGGGCGAGACGGGCACGCAGCCGGTTCCGCGCGGCACCGCACGCGAGGACGTGGATGGCGACGGCGTCTACGACGATGTCCAGGACACGGCCGTCGGTCGCGACACCTCGGGGCTCACCACGGACGACGCGATGACCCGCTCCGAGGAGCGTCTCGAGGTAGGAACCGCCACGCAGGAGGTCGGCCGGGCCCGGCTCCGCAAGCGCGTGATCACCGAGACCGAGACGCGCACCGTGCCGGTCAGCCACGAGGAGGTCCGCGTCGAGCGCGAGCCGATCACCGGCGCCAACCGAGGCCCGGCCCTCGACGGCCCCGCCATCTCCGAGGAGGGGCACGAGGTCGTGCTCAACGCCGAGAAGCCCGTCGTTGCCAAGGAGGCCGTCCCGGTCGAGCGTGTGCGGCTGGACAAGGAGACCGTGACCGACCAGGTCGAGGTCACCGAGGACGTCCGGAAGGAGCAGATCGAGGTCGACGGCGCCGACGACGTCTACCCGGCCGGCTCCGACGAGACGCGCAGCCGCACCGAGAAGGACGTCGAGCCGCGCACGTAGCCGGCCCGACCCCCTGACGATCGCCGCCTCCGCCCCCTGGGCAGGGGCGGCGTCGTCGTCCCCGACACCTTGGAGTCCCAGATGGCCCAGCACACGACCGACCAGGACCGGCCCGAGATCGTCCTGTCCGAAGAGCGACTCGACGTCGGCACCGAGACCCAGCAGGCAGGGGTTGCCCGCGTCCGGAAGCGCTCGTACGTCGAGACCGTCCAGGAGCGCGTCGACCGAGGGGTCGAGCACGCCGAGACCGAGCGGGTGCCGGTCGACGACGCCGCTGCCGACAGCGGCGAGGTGGAGACGCTTGCCGACGGGAGCCTGTCGATCCCGGTCTTCGAGGAGGAGATCGTCGTGACCAAGCGGCTCGTCGTGCGGGAGCGCGTCGTGGTGCGCAAGCACGTCGTGCACGAGGAGCACGTCGTCACGGCCGAAGTGCGGCGTGAGCGCGTCGAGGTCGAGGCCGAGGGCGACGTGGTGGTCACCGACGAGCGCTGATCGCCGCTGACCACTGCACGCCTCTGCACCCGCCTCGTCGGCGCCCGGGCCCGCGGAAGCGCTGCACCCGGTTGTAGCGGGAGGTGGGTGCAGGGGCATGCGGGGGAAGATGTCCCGCATGCCCAACCGCCTCGCCTCGTCCACCAGCCCGTACCTGCTGCAGCACAAGGACAACCCGGTCGACTGGCAGGAGTGGGGACCAGAGGCGTTCGGCGAGGCCGAGCGGCGCGGGGTGCCGGTGCTGCTGTCGATCGGCTACGCCGCCTGCCACTGGTGCCACGTCATGGCGCACGAGTCGTTCGAGGACGACGCGACCGCCGCCTTCATGAACGAGCACTTCGTCAACGTCAAGGTCGACCGTGAGGAGCGGCCCGACGTCGACGCCGTCTACATGGAGGCCGTCCAGGCGATGACCGGCCACGGCGGCTGGCCGATGACCAGCTTCCTCACCGCCAAGGGCGAGCCCTTCTTCTGCGGCACCTACTGGCCGTTGGAGCCCAGGCACGGGATGCCGAGCTTCCGCGAGGTGCTGCAGTCGGTCGCGCAGACCTGGGAGACC
>JAJAYV010000113.1 GCA_026786045.1 Frankiaceae bacterium
CCCTCGACGCCGTCGGCGTCGCGGGGCAGCGCTGCCGACAGGTTGACCGGGTCGCCGTCGGTGACCACGATGTCGTCCTCGATCCGCACCCCGATCCCGCGGAGGTCCGCCGGCACGGTGAGGTCGTCGGGCTGGAAGTACAGCCCCGGCTCGACGGTCAGCACGTAGCCCGGCTGCAGCGGGCCCTTGCGGTAGACCTCGGAGCGGGCGTGCGCGCAGTCGTGCACGTCGAGGCCGAGCATGTGGCTGACGCCGTGCAGGGTGTAGCGACGGTAGAGCTGGGCGTCCTCGGCCAGCGCCGCCTCGGCGTCCTCGAGCACGCCGAGCTCGACCAGGCCGTAGGCGAGCACCTGCATCGCGGCGCGGTGCGGCGCGAGGAAGTCCGCCCCCGCGCGGCAGGCCGCGATACCGGCCTCCTGCGCCGCGAAGACCAGGTCGTACACCTGGCGCTGCCGGGGGGTGAAGGTCCCGCTGACCGGCAGGGTTCGGGTGACGTCGGCGGTGTAGAGCTCGACGTTCTCCACGCCCATGTCGAGCAGCATCAGGTCGCCGGAACGGACCGGGCCGTCGTTGTCGGTCCAGTGCAGCGTGCAGGCGTGGGCGCCGGCGGCGCAGATGCTGCTGTAGCCGACGTCGTTGCCCTCGACCCGGGCCCGCAGCCCGAAGACGCCCTCCACCCAGCGCTCGCTGGTCTCCTGCGCCCGGTCGAGCTGGCGCACGACGTCCTCGAAGCCCTTCACCGTCGCGTCGACGGCGTCCTGCAGCTGGGCGACCTCGTGCTCGTCCTTGACCAGGCGCAGCTCGGAGAGGAACTCCACGAGCTCGGCATCGGCCTGCTCGTCGGTGTCGAACAGCCCCTCGACCCGCGCGTCGTCGCCGCGCACGACCCGCGCCGGGCCGCTCAGCTTGTCGAGCTCCTCGAGCGGGCGGGCCTGGATGCCCAGCAGCGCGCTGATCGCCTCGAGCGAGGGCCGCGGACCGACCCACAGCTCGCCGTAGACCCGGTCGGTGAAGAAGGCCGGGGTGGAGCGATCCATGACCGGCGCCTGGTAGAGCACGGCCGCGCCGTCGGCCTCGACGACGAGCACCGCGTCGGGCTCGTGCGAGCCGACCAGGTGGGCGAACTCCGTCGACGGTCGGAAGCGGTACTCGGTGTCGTTGGCACGGGTCTTGTAGCCGCCGGTCGGCACGACGAGCCGCTCGCCGGGGAAGCGCTCGGCCAGCGCCTGGCGGCGCCGGGCGCGGTGCGGCGCCGACGGGTGCTCGGCCGGCAGCTCCACCGCGCGCGGCGCCCAGCCCGTCGCCATGAACTCCAGCAGGGCGGCAGGGCGGTCGGGGTCATGGCCGGCGGCGCCGGGGGTGTCGTGGTCGCTCGGCTGCTCGCTCATGCCGCCGAGCGTACGACTAGCGGCCCTTCCACTCCGGGGTGCGCTTCTGCAGGAACGCGCCCACGCCCTCGGCCGCGTCCTCGGTGGTGTTGAGCAGCGACAGCTGGGCCTGCATGGCCTCGAGCCCGGCGGCCAGCGTCGTCTCCATCGCGGCGAGGAACGCCGCCTTGCCGCGCCGTACGGCCACCGGCGGCTTGCCGGCCAGCGCGGCCACCAGGGCCTCGGTCTCCTCGCGCAGCGCGGAGACCGGGACGACCCGCGACAGCAGGCCCATCTCCAAGGCCTCGGCGGCGGGGACCCGGCGGGCCGACAGCATCATCTCCATCGCCCGCTTGGGGCTGACGTGCCGGCCGAGCAGCGCGCTGACCATGAACGGCCAGAGACCGAGGTCGACCTCCGGCAGGCCGAAGGCCGCGTCGTCGGCGGCGACCACGAGGTCGCAGCCCAGCACCAGCCCGACGCCGCCGGCCAGGCACAGCCCCTGCACGCTGGCGACGACCGGCGCGGGGCAGGCGCGCATCGCCAGGACCACCTCGCGCAGCAGCCCACGGCCCTCATGCACCTCGAGGCCGGTGGCGTCGGGCGCCATCTGCACGAGGTCGGCGCCGGCACAGAAGACCCGCTCCCCGGCGCTCGTGATGAGCACGACGCGGGCGTCGCCCGGCGCCCGCAGGGCCTCGAGCATCGGGCGCATCACGTCGCCGGACAGCGCGTTGCGCTTGGCCTCGCGGTCGATGTGGAGCCGGAGCACTCCGCCCTCGGAGGTCACCTGCAGGTCGCTCACGGCGGTCCTTCCTCGGCGGGTCGCGGGTGCTGACCCGCGCGGCGGCGGCGAGACTACCGACGTGTCCCTCGTCGTGATCGTGATGGTCGTGGCCCTGGCGGTCGGCTGGCTGCGCGGCGGCAGCCTGGACCGGCTCGGCTCGCACCCGCTGCGGGCCCGCGCCCTGGTCGTGCTCGCGCTGCTCGTCCAGCTCGTCGGCACGCTGGTCGGCGGGCCGCTCCACCCGGTCGGGCTGGCCGTGTCGGCTGCCCTCGTGGTGGCCTTCCTGGCCCGCAACCGCGGCCTGCGCGGCACCGGGCTGGTGGCCCTCGGGCTGCTCGCGAACGCCCTGGTCGTCGGGCTCAACGGCGCCATGCCGGTGCGGCTGGAGGCCGCTGCGCGGGCCGGCACCGGGGTGCAGGCGCTGGTGCTCGGCGACACCCGGCACGAGCTCGAAGGGCCGGCCACCCGGCTGCGGCTGCTCGGCGACGTGATCCCGGTGCCGCTGCCGGTGCGGCCCGAGGTGGTCAGCGTCGGCGACGTGCTGGTGGCGGCCGGGCTCGGCCAGCTCGTCGCGCTCGGCATGGTCCACGGACCGGGGACCCCGCGGCCACGGGGCGTTCCCACGCCGCAGGGGCGGCAGCGCCGCGCACTGCCGGCTCTGCCGTCGTGGACCTCGGTGGCGTCGCCATCCGCCCCCCGCCCTGGTGGCCGTGCCTCCTGAGCGACGTGCCGAGATGGAGCGCACTGCGCTCACGTTCGATCGTGTGCAACCCTGATGGCCGTCGTCACGAGGAGGTCCCCCATGGCCAAGCGAGGTCGCAAGCGCCGCGCCCGCAAGAAGAGCGCCGCCAACCACGGCAAGCGCCCCAACGCGTAACGCACCACCTGCACGGCAGAGCCCCGGTCCGCGCGGACCGGGGCTCTCGTGCGCTCAGGGGTGCCGGAGCTGCCAGCCCGCCCAGGCGCTCTCGACCATGGAGCGCAGGTCGTGCGCGGCGGTGAAGCCGAGGCCGTCGCGGATCCGGTCGACGGCGGCGACGACCCGGGCCGAGTCGCCGTCACGGCGCTCGACCACCTCCGGCGTCGCGTCGAGCCCGGTCACCTCGCCGACGACCCGCAGCACGTCGAGCACCGACGAGCCCTCACCGCGGCCGATGTTGTAGGTCGCCCCGGGCGCGCCGCCGGCCAGCGCCCGCGCTGCGGCCCGGTGGGCGGCGGCGATGTCGGCGACGTGGACGTAGTCGCGCACGCAGGTGCCGTCCGGGGTCGGGTAGTCGCCGCCGAACACCCGCGCCCGCTCGCCGGCCTGCAGCCGCTCGAACACCATCGGGATGAGGTTGAACACGCCGGTGTCGCCGAGCTCCGGGGTGGCCGCCCCCGCGACGTTGAAGTAGCGCAGGTTCATCGTCCGCATGCCGTAGGCCCGCTCGCAGTGCCGCAGCAGCCACTCCCCGACCAGCTTGCTCTCGCCGTACGGCGACAGCGGCACGCCAGGGGTGTCCTCGTCCACCAGGTCGACGTCGGGCAGGCCGTACGTCGCGGCGCTGGAGGAGAAGACGAAGCGGTCGACGCCCTTCTCGCGGCAGGACTCGGCCAGCGCGATGAGGCCCTCGACGTTCTCGCGGTAGTAGAGCAGCGGGTCGGCCATCGACTCGCCGACCTGCTTCTTGGCCGCGATGTGCACGACGCCGGTGACGCCGTGCTCGCGCAGCACCCGCCGCACCAGGCCCCGGTCCAGGACGCTGCCCTCGATGAGGACGGCCGCCGGGTCGACGCGGGTGCGGTCCCCGGTCGAGAGGTCGTCCAGCACGACGACCGGGTCGCCGTCCTGCAGCAGCGAGCGCACGACGTGCGCTCCGATGTAGCCGGCACCGCCGGTCACGAGCCAGGTCATCGTGCGACCCTAGGGCCTACTCGGCGCGGAACTCCACGTGCTCGATCTCGAGCCGGACCTGCTGGATGCGAACGAGCACCCGGTCGCGCAGGTCGACCGGGGCCGGGTCGCTGCCGCAGCAGCGGGCCACGAGGGACTTCACGGCCTGCTCGAGGCCGTACTGCCGCAGGCAGGGCGCGCACTCGTCGAGGTGGATCCGGACCTTGTCGTGGTGCTCGCCGTCCTGCTCGCCGTCCAGGTACAGGTAGACGGCCTCGAGGACCTCGCTGCAGGGGGTCTCGTGCGGGTCGCCGCAGCTCATGCCTGCTCGCCCTCCACAGCGCCGACCTTCACCAGGCCGCGCTCGACGGCGTAGTCCTGCAGCAGCGCCCGCAGCCCGCGGCGGCCACGGTGCAGCCGGCTCATGACAGTCCCGATCGGAGTGCCCATGATCTCGGCGATCTCCTTGTAGGCGAACCCCTCGACGTCGGCGAGGTAGACGGCCATCCGGAAGTCCTCCGGGAGCGCCTGCAGCGCCTCCTTGACGTCGGAGTCCGGCAGGTGGTCCAGCGCCTCCATCTCGGCGCTGCGCAGGCCGGTGCTGGTGTGCGCCTCGGCCGCGGCGATCTGCCAGTCGGTGATCTCCTCGGTGGGGCTCTGCTGCGGCTGGCGCTGCTTCTTGCGGTAGGTGTTGATGAAGGTGTTGGTCAGGATCCTGTACAGCCAGGCCTTGAGGTTGGTGCCCTCCTGGAACTGGTGGAACGCCGCGAACGCCTTGACGAAGGTCTCCTGGACCAGGTCCTCGGCGTCGGCCGGGTTGCGCGTCATGCGCAGTGCGGCGGAGTAAAGCTGATCGAGGAAGGGCAACGCATCGCGCTCGAACCGCGCCCTGCGCTGCTCGCTGGTCTCGTCCGACACCCTTGCCACCTCCCTCGCCCCCGTCCGGACCGCCACGGGGCGGACCACGACCTTCGCCGCCGAGGGTACGCGGCTCGGGCCGAACAGGCCGTCCGCAGTCCCGCCGAGCGCTCCGACGGGCACCGGCCACCCGGGCCACGACTGCGGCGAGCCCGCGGCGGACGAGGCGGAGGAGGCGGCGAACGGGGAGGCGTGCACGTTGCTCAGAACGCCCCCGCCACCGCGGTCTGTTCCCTGCGGCGGTCCGGGGGTCGCGACACGTACGATCCCGGCCATGGATGGCCACCACCCCGCGGTCGAGCAGTACCTGGAGACCGTCCTCGAGCTCGAGGAGGCCGGCATCGTCCCGATGCGGGCGCGCATCGTCGAGCGCCTTGGCGTCTCCGCCCCGGCGGTGAGCGAGACCGTCAAGCGACTCGAGCGCGAGGGATACCTCACCCTCGACGGCGACCGCGTCCTGCACCTGACCGAGACCGGCCGGGCCTACGCCACCTCGATGCTGCGCAAGCACCGGCTGGCCGAGGTGCTGCTCGTCGAGGTGCTCAAGGTGCCCTGGCCGCAGGTGCACGCCGAGGCCTGCCGGCTCGAGCACGCGATCAGCGACAACCTCGAACGCCACCTCATCGAGCTGCTCGGCGACCCCGGCACCTGCCCGCACGGCAGCCCGATCCCCGGCTCGGCGAACGTCGTCGAGACCGGTCCGCTGCAGAAGCTGTCCTCGGTGCCGGCGGGCGGCTCCTGCGTCGTGCGGCGCATCGACGAGCACCTGCAGACGCTGGTGCCGCGCATGGTCGAGCTCGAGGAGCTGCGGCTGCTGCCCGGCCAGGAGGTCCGCGTCGACGGGCCCGACGACGACCAGTTCCTGCTCACGGTCGACGGGGTCTGCGTGCGGGTCGACGCCGTCGTCGCCGCCGAGGTCTACGTCAGCGTCTAGCGGTCCCCCAGCAGGACCGTCAGCCAGTGCCCGACCAGCTCGCAGATCTCTGCCGCCACGCCCGGCGCCGTGCGCGCGTCCGCCTTCCGGACGCGGAAGGCGTGGTCGGCCCCCCGTACGACGGCGACCTCGACGCCAGGAGCCGGGCCGGGCACGCCGAAGGCGTCGCGGTTGCCCTGCACCACCAGCCGCGGCACGGCGGGCGCGAGCAGCTCCGGCAGCCGGCTCCGATCCGGCCGGCCGGGAGGTGCGAGCGGGAAGGCCAGCGCGAGCACGCCGACGGCGCCGACCTGCTCAGCC
>JAJAYV010000114.1 GCA_026786045.1 Frankiaceae bacterium
CCAGCCGGCCCTCGCTGTCCCAGATCTCGCACTCCTCGTCGAGCCAGCCGTCGCGCAGCAGCCGGGCGCGCTGCATGACGCGCAGCCAGCCGGGCGCCGGCACTCCTCGCAGCAGCACCGTGAGCTCGAGCGTCGGCACCCAGCCCATGAGGCCGAGGTCGAAGGTCACCGGCGGCATCGCGTCGGCAAAGACGATGAGGTCCAGCGGGGTGGCGTCGGCGCCGTCGTCGCGCCGTATCCAGCCCTGCACGTGCGCCTGCCCCTGCGGCTTGCCGAGCGCCCACTGCGCCGTCGACATGTCCAGGCGCAGGTCGACGTGGTCGAAGTAGCCGACGACCCGACCGGTCGGCCCGACGGACGGCGTGCGCGGGCAGTCCTCCAGGGGCGGCAGCTCGGGCGGTCCGCCCGGCGCGCTCCAGTGGTCGTCGCCGGAGGCGAGCGTGCTGTGCGACATCAGCACCTCGACGCGGGCGTCGCCGGACTGCAGCAGCCGCACCCGCGACGACGCGACCCGCCGGCCGGTGCGCAGCCGCTCGACCTCCACCTGCGCCGGGCCGGCGTCGGGGGAGGACAGGTAGTGGGCGCTGACGACCATCGGGTGCGGGTGCGCCTGGTCGAGCGCCGGCTCGACGGCGGTGCGCAGCAGGTAGCCGCCGTGCGGCTTGCCGCCGACCGCCCAGCCGGGGTCGAGCTCGACGTCGGTGGTGCTCACGAAGAGGGCTCCTTGTAGCCGGCCAGCTGCCGGGCCTGGACGACGAGGTGCCCGGCGCTGTCCCAGACCTCGCACTCCTCGTCGAGCCACCCGCCGGACACCAGCCGGGCGCGCTGCACGCAGCGCAGCCAGCCCTGCACCGGCACCGACCGCAGGTAGACGGTCAGCTCGAGCGTCGGCACCCAGCCCGGGATGCCCATCTCGAAGGTCACCGGCGGCAGGGCGTCGGCGACCGTGAGCAGCATCAGCGGGTCGACCTCGCGGCCGGTGGCCGATCGCACCCAGGCGCGCACCTCGGCGCCGCCGCCGAACGAGCCGCGCGTCCAGGCCGCGGTCGCCGGGTCCAGGCGGATCTCGAGCTGCTCGACGATGCCGTTGCGCGGCAGGCCCTCCGGCATGGCGTGCCGGAGGCAGTCCTCGGGCAGCGGCAGCTGCGGGGGAGCGGCCGACAGGTGCAGCGGGCGGTGGCCCGGCTCCGGCAGCCGCCCGGCGGTGATGATCGTCGACACCTTGGGTCGGCCGCCCTGCGAGAGCTGGGCGCGCAGCGTGCCGACCGAGCGGCCCTCGCGCAGCACCTCGACGTCGAGGTCAGCGCTGCCCACCTTCGGCGCCGCGGCGTAGTGGGCGCTGACGGCGAGCGGGGGCGGGTGTTCGGTGCGGGCCAGCGCCTCCCGGGTGATCGTCTCGAGCAGCCAGCCGCCGTGCAGGACGCCGGCGCCGTACGCCCAGGTGTCCGGCAGGTCGAGGCAGACGGTCGTGGAGGTCACGACGAGGGACAGTAACCGGGTCGCGGACGCTCCCTAGACTGGCCCGGTGACCGAACCCCGCCGCGTGCCCGACCGACCTTCGCTCGACGGACTGGAGGCGACCTGGGACGCGGTCTGGCAGGAGACCGACATCTACCGATTCGACCGGACGGCCGAGCGGGCCGACGTCTACGCCATCGACACGCCGCCGCCGACCGTCTCCGGCAGCCTGCACGTCGGCCACGTCTTCAGCTACACGCACACCGACCTGCTCGCGCGCTACCAGCGGATGACCGGCAAGTCGGTCTTCTACCCGATGGGCTGGGACGACAACGGCCTGCCGACCGAGCGCCGGGTGCAGAACTACTACGGCGTGCGCTGCGACCCGAGCCGGCCGTACGACCCGACCTACGCGCCGCCGGCCGACGCGGGGGCGCTGAAGAAGGGCACCCCGCAGGTCTCGATCAGCCGGCAGAACTTCGTCGAGCTGTGCCAGCGGCTGACCGTCGAGGACGAGAAGGTCTTCGAGGACCTGTTCCGCCGGCTCGGGCTCAGCGTCGACTGGACGCACACCTACGAGACCATCGGTGACCGCGCCCGTCGCGCCGCCCAGCGCGCCTTCCTGCGCAACCTGGCGCGCGGCGAGGCGTACGCCACCGAGGCGCCGACGCTGTGGGACGTCGACTACAAGACCGCGGTGGCCCAGGCCGAGCTGGCCGACCGCGAGCTGCCCGGCGCCTACCACCGCATCGGGTTCGTCAAGCCCGACGGCGAGCCGGTGTTCATCGAGACGACCCGGCCCGAGCTCATCCCCGCCTGCGTCGCGCTCGTCGCGCACCCGGACGACGAGCGCTACCAGCCGCTGTTCGGCACCACCGTGACGACGCCGCTGTTCGGGGTCGAGGTGCCGGTGCACGCGCACGAGCTGGCCGACCCCAGCAAGGGCTCGGGCATCGCGATGATCTGCACCTTCGGCGACACCACCGACGTGACCTGGTGGCGCGAGCTCGACCTGCCGGTCCGCAGCATCGTCGGCCGCGACGGCCGCATCGTCGCGACGCCGCCGGAGGGTGTGGCGGCGGCGCCGGCTGGTGCCGCCGCTTATGGCGAGCTGGCCGGCAAGACGGTGAAGCAGGCGCAGAAGCGGATCGTCGAGATGCTCTTCGAGTCAGGCGATCTCGTCGGTGAGCCCAGGCCGATCACCCACCCGGTGAAGTTCTACGAGCGCGGCGACCGGCCGCTCGAGATCGTCACCAGCCGGCAGTGGTACCTCCGCAACGGCGGCCGCGACGTCGCGCTGCGCAAGGAGCTGCTGCAGCGCGGCGAGGAGCTCGTCTGGCACCCCGGCTTCATGCGGAGCCGGTACGAGAACTGGGTCGGCGGGCTCAACGGCGACTGGCTCATCAGCCGGCAGCGCTTCTTCGGCGTGCCGTTC
>JAJAYV010000115.1 GCA_026786045.1 Frankiaceae bacterium
CCACCCCGCCCCCGCGGCGCGCGCCGCGCCCCCCCCCGGCCCGCCCCCCCCCCCCCCGCCGGGGCCGCCCCCCCCGGGGCGGCGCCCCGCGGGCGCCACACCCCCCGCGGCGGCGCCGGCGCCGCCGCGGGACCGCAGCAGCGCCAGCACGCTCTCGCCGGTGACGGAGTCGAGCGCGCCGGTGGGCTCGTCGGCCAGCACCAGCCGCCGCTCCCCCACCAGCGCCCGCGCGATGGCGACGCGCTGCTGCTCGCCGCCGGACAGGTCGTCGGGGAAGCGACCGGCGAGGGACGCGAGGTCGAGCTCGTCGAGGGCGCGCAGTGCCCTGGCCCGGGCGTCCCGCGCTCGCACGCCGTCGAGCTCGAGGGGCAGCGCGACGTTCTCCGCGGCGGTCAGCGCGGGCAGCAGGTTGAGCTCCTGGAAGACGTAGCCGACCGACCGCCGCCGCAGCTGCGCGAGGCCGGCGCGGTCGAGCCCGGACAGCGGCACCCCCTCGACGAGCACCTCCCCGGAGGTGGCGGTGTCGAGCCCGCCGGCGAGGGTCAGCAGGGTCGACTTGCCCGAGCCCGACGGACCCATGACGGCGACCAGCTCACCGGGCGCCACCTGCAGGTCGACGCCGCGCAGCGCGTGCACGGCGGTGGCTCCGGTGCCGTGCACGCGCGCAGCCGCACGCAGCTCGAGGACGGGCGTGCTCATCGGGGTGCTCCGTTCCGGGACCGGACCAGCCGGGCCTCGCAGTGGTCGAGCCAGCGGACCTCGGCCTCGGCGGCGAACACCAAGGCGTCGAGGACGAGCGCGGCGGCGGTGTCGCCGGCGGGCAGAGCGTTGCGGCGTCGGGTGTGCCGCTGGAGCGCGCGCACCGTGGCGGTGCGCTGGCGCTGCACGACGTCGCGCGGGTCGACGTCGGGCAGGCCCACCGCGAGCGCCAGCTTGATGGCCAGCTCGTCGCGGGCAGGCGCCTCGCGCTCGACCGCCTGGTCCCACCAGTCCTGCACCTCGCGCAGGCCGGTGGGCGTGGCCCGGTAGAGCACGTGCCCCTCGGCGTCCTCGCCGTCCTTGGCCACCAGCCCGTCGCGCTCGAGCCGGGCCAGGGTCGTGTAGACCTGCCCGACGTTGAGCGGCCAGGTGTCGCCGGTGCGCGCCTCGAAGCCGGACTTGAGCTCGTAGCCGTAGCGCGGGCCCTCCACGAGCAGGGCCAGCAGACCGTGCTTGACCGACATCGCCGCCCCTCCTTCCGGTGTTACCGGGTATGCATACTCAGTAAGCAGCACCCGGTCAAGCGTCTGCGCAGGGTCGGGGCGGATCAGCGGCGGCGGGTCGTCCGGCGCCGGCGCGGCGCGGTGCCGAACAGCGAGCGGCTGATCTCCCGACCGGCAGCGCTGGCCGCCGAGCGGGCGAAGCTGCGGAAGACGCTGGAGCCGAGCACGGCCGCGACCGCGCCCTCCCGCTCACCCTCGCGCTCCGGCTCGTCATACGAGACCTCCTGCGGCGCAAGGGCTTCGGCACGCGCGGGCTCGGGTGCTACGCGGGCGAGCAGGAGCTCGTACGCGGACTCGCGGTCCACCGGTGCGGCGTAGTCGGCCGCCAGCGGTGAGGCGGCCACCAGCGCAGCGGCCGCCGCCGGTTCGAGGGGCGACATCGACGAGCTCGGTGGCCGCAGCATCGTCCAGGCGACCGGGGTCGGGGCGCCGCGCTCGGACAGGATCGTCACGGCCGCCTCGCCGATGCCCATGGAGGTCAGCAGCTCGGTCAGGTCGTAGACCTCGCTTCTGGGGAAGGTGCCGACGGTCGCCTTGAGCGCCTTGGCGTCGTCGGGGGTAAAGGCACGCAGCGCGTGCTGCACCCGGTTGCCGAGCTGGGCGAGCACCTCGCCGGGGACGTCCTTGGGCGTCTGCGTCACGAAGAAGACGCCGACCCCCTTCGAGCGGATGAGCCGGACGGTGCGGGCGATCGCGTCGAGAAAGGCCTCGCTGGCGTCGTCGAAGAGCAGGTGCGCCTCGTCGAAGAAGAAGACGAGCTTGGGCTTGTCCACGTCGCCGACCTCGGGCAGGTCGGAGAACAGGTCGGCGAGCAGCCACATGAGGAAGGTGGAGAACAGCCGCGGCTTGTCCTGCACCGCAGCCAGTCCCATCACCGACAGCACGCCGCGGCCGTCTGGTGCGAGGCGGATCAGGTCTGCGGTGTCGAACTCGGGCTCGCCGAAGAAGACGTCGCCGCCCTGGTCCTCCAGGCCGATGAGCTCGCGCAGGATGACGCCCGCGGTGGCGGTGGACAGCCCGCCGAGCGCCTTGAGCTCGGGCTTGCCCTCGTCGCTGAGCAGGTGGTGGATGACGGCGCGCAGGTCCTTGAGGTCGAGCAGCGGCAGGCCGTTCTTGTCGGCGAAGTGGAAGACCAGCCCGAGGCTGGACTCCTGGGTGGAGTTCAACCCCAGCACCTTGCTCAGCAGCACCGGCCCGAAGGACGTCATGGTCGCGCGCACCGGCGTGCCGGTGCCGAGCCCGCCCAGGCTGAGCAGCTCGGTGGGGAAGGCGGTCGCGGTCCAGTCGGTGGACGTCTGCTCGGCGCGGGTGCGGATCCGCTCGTTGTCGGCCCCGGGGGCGGCTACCCCGGAGACGTCGCCCTTGATGTCGGCGAGGAAGACCGGCACGCCCGCCGCCGACAGCTGCTCGGCGATGAGCTGCAGCGTCTTGGTCTTGCCGGTGCCGGTCGCGCCCGCGACCAGGCCGTGCCGGTTGAGCATCAACAGCGGCATCCGGACCCGAGCGCCCGGGTACGGCGTGCCGTCGACCACCACCGACCCGAGCTCGAGTGCCGGGCCCTCGATCGCGTACGCCGCGCCGACCTGCTCCGCCTGCTGCTCGCTCATCGGCGGACCCTATCCAGCCGGCGCCGGTGCCAGCGCAGGCGCGAGTGTCGCAGGCACGTAGCCTGCCCGCATGAGCGACAGGCTGGTGTGGATCGACTGCGAGATGACCGGGCTCGACACCGGCTCGGACCTGCTCATCGAGGTGGCCGCGCTGGTCACGGACTCCGAGCTGAACGTCCTCGGCGACGGGATCGACGTCGTCATCGGCGCCACCCGCGAGCAGATGGAGCGGATGCCCGACGTCGTGCGCGACATGCACGCCGCCTCCGGCCTCACCGAGGAGGTGCTTGCCTCCACGGTCACGCTGCAGGAGGCCGAGGAGCGCGTGCTGGCGTACATCCAGACGCTGGTGCCGGAGCCGAAGAAGGCGCCGCTGTGCGGCAACTCGATCGCGACCGACCGCGGCTTCCTCACCCGGGACATGCCGGCGCTCGACGACTGGCTGCACTACCGGATGGTCGACGTCAGCTCGATCAAGGAGCTGGCCCGCCGGTGGTACCCGCGGGTCTATTTCAACGCCCCGAAGAAGGGCGGCGGGCACCGCGCGCTGGCCGACATCCTGGAGTCGGTGCAGGAGCTGAGGTACTACCGCTCGGCGGTCTTCGTCCCCCAGCCCGGACCGTCCAGCGAGCAGGCGATCGCCCTGTCGGCCGCGGTCGCCGATGGCGCCTCCGGGCTGCCGGACGACGCGGTCAAGGTCGCCGACTGAACCGGTATGCTCTCCGCCGCACCATGGTGGGTGTAGCTCAGCAGGTAGAGCACCGGGTTGTGATCCCGGTTGTCGCGGGTTCGAGCCCCGTCACTCACCCCACGCATCTGCCCAGGTCGGCTACGCCCAGCTGTCGCGGTGGTCGTGCACGAACGAGCCCAGCGTCGTCGCCGGCCGGCCCAGCACGTCCTCGACACCGCGGGTCACCCGCTTCGCCAGACCCAGCCGGGTCGTCACGTCGATCACGAGCTGCACCCGGACGTACGCCGGCTCGGCGCCCTGCTCGCGCAGCGTCCGCCGCCGGGTCAGCAGGCTGCACGGCTCGTAGCTGATCTGCCGACCGAGCTCGTCGGACAGCAGGGCGGCCGCCTGCGAGAAGTCGAGCGCCTCCGGACCGGTCAATGTCCTCGGCCCGGCCGGATGGGCATCGGGGTCGACGAGGACCCGGGAAGCAACCGCAGCCACGTCGCGGGTGTCCACGAAGGAGACCCGACCGCTCCCGCAGGCCAGCCGCAGCCGCGAGTGCTCGCGCAGCTCCTGGCCGAAGGCGGTGAGCAGGTTCTGGGCGAAGTACGACGGGCGCAGCGCGGTCATCGACAGACCCGCCTTCTGCACCATGCGCTCCATCCGCCAGTGCGGGAGGGCCGGGTTGACCCCCATCACGGACAGGACCACCACGCGACGCACCCCGGCCTCCGCCGCCGCGTGGACGAGCGGCCCCAGCGCCGTGGCGACGTCACTGATGGCGGGCGGGCGCAGCAGGAAGAGCCGGTCGACACCGACCAGTGCGGGAGCGGCCGTGGTCGGGTCAAGCAGGTCGAGCCGCACCGGCGCAGCGCCCGAGGGCAGGTCGGCGGTGGCGGGGTCCCGCACACCGGCTCGGACGGTCTCACCCGCAGCCAGCAGCTCGCGGACCAGCGCCCGCCCGACCGTGCCGGTGGCCCCGGTGACCAGGACAGCGGCGCGCGTCACCTCCGACCCTGCGGCTCTGCGGTGCGTGCGGACGGACGCTGCGGCCACGGCAGGCTGAGCAGGGCGTCGGCGGCCTGCTCCGCCTGGTGGAGCTCCCGGAACAGTCCGGGCACGGCGCGCAGCTCGCGGGCCGGGCCGCGCTGGACGACGCGGCCCGCATCGAGCACCACCACCTCGTCGAACTCGTCCAGGCCGGCCAGCCGGTGGGTCACGAGCAGCACGGTGTGCCCGCGGGTGGCGCGCAGGACGTCCGCCATGACAGCGTCCGCGAGCTCCCGGTCCAGACCAGCTGTCGGCTCGTCGAGCAGCAGCACCGGCGGGTCGGCCAGCAGCGCTCGGGCCAGCGACAGCCGCTGGGCCTGACCGCCTGAGAGCAGCGCCCCCGCCTCGCCGGCCGGGGTCTGCCAGCCCTGCGGGAGGGACCGGGCCCACTCCGCCAGCCCGGCCGCACGTGCTGCCGCCTCGACCTCGACGGCGCCGGCGGCGGGGCGGGCGAGCAGGAGGTTGTCGTGCAGGGTCGTGGCGAACACGTGCGCGCCCTGCAGGCAGCCCGACACCACGCGACGGACGTCGTCCTGCGCGCAGGTGCGCACGTCGACCCCGCCCAGCAGCACCGAGCCGGAGGTGGGCTCGCGGAAGCGCAGCAGGACGTCGACCAGCGTGCTCTTGCCCGATCCGCTCGGTCCGACCAGCGCCACCCGGCGGCCGGGCGGCAGGTCGAGGTCCACCCCGTCCAGGGCGGGTCGAGCGGCGCCGGGGTAGCGCACGACCAGCTCGCGCACCACGACGCCGAGCGGGCCCTCCGGGAGCGGCCGCGGCGCGAGCGGGTCGGGCACGGGAGCCGGCGCGTCCAGCAGCTCCAGCAGGCGCACCGCGGCGGCGCGCGCCGACACCAGCGCCCGCGCGGCGTCGGGCAGCGGCGCCGTCACCTCCTGGCAGGCCCAGGCGACCAGGACGAGCACGGCCAGGGTGACGCCGTCCACGGTCCCGGCGGCCACGGCGGGCACCCCCGCCAGCAGGACGGCCAGCACGACCAGCCCGCCCGCGAGCACCTGCAGACCCTCCGCCAGGCCCGCGGCTCGTGCGGCCGAGCGGCCGGTGCTGCGCAGCTGCTCGTCTGCCGAGAGGACCCGCTCCAGAGCGGCGTCCGCGGCGCCGTGCGCCTCCAGGTCAGCCGCACCGGCCAGCGCCTCGACGGTCGCCGCAGTCAGCCGGCTGCGAGCCGGAGCGCGGTGCCGCGCGGCCCGCCTGTCGACGAGCACCACGGCCGCCGGGACCGCCGTTCCCGCGACCACCAGCCCGAGGGCCAGGGCGAGGCCCGCGAAGGGCAGCAACCAGACGGAGAAGCCGACGGCCAGTACGCCGATCGCGGCGCTCACCACGGGCGGAGCGAGCGCCCGTAGGTAGAGGTCCTGCAGCGCGTCCACATCGCCCACCAGCCGCTCCAGCAGGTCACCGCGGCCGGATCCGGGCAGTCCCGCGGGCACCAGCGGCTCGAGAGCCGTCCAGACGTCGGAGCGGGTGCCGGACAGCACCCGCAGGGCGGCGTCGTGTCCGGCCAGCCGCTCGACGTAGCGGCTCACCCCACGGGCGAGTCCGAACGCCCGGACCCCCACGACCGCGACCGCGAGCGAGCGCACCGGCGGCTGACCGGCCGCCGTCGCCAGCAGCCAGCCGGAGACACCGGCCAGCGCGACGGCGCAGCCGACGGTGACCACCGCCAGGAGGGCAGCCAGCAGGAGTCGCGAGCGGACCGGGGCAGCCAGCGCGAGCACCCGCCACAGCGGGTCGCGACGCAGCCGGGTCACGCCGGTACCGCCGCGGCGCGGACGCCGTCCTCGACCAGCCGGCCGGCGTCGACGCGCACGATCCGGTCGGCCGCCCCTGCCAGGCCCGCGTCGTGCGTCGCAGCCACCACCGTGACGGTGCGGGGAAGGTCGGCCAGCGCCGCGCGGACCACTGCTGCGCTGGCCGCGTCCAGGCTCTCCGTGGGCTCGTCGAGCAGCAGGAGCGAGGCACCCAGCACCTCGACGCGCAGGAGCGCCCGGGCCAGCGCCAGGCGGCGGCGCTGTCCGGCCGACAGGCCCGCGCCGTCCTCGGCGAGCTGGACGTCCTCCGTGCCCGGCAGGCCGACGGCAGCCAGCGCGCTGGCGACAGCGGCAGGCGGCGCTGCGGGCAGACCCAGGCGCACGTTGTCGGCGACCGTCCCGGCCAGCAGGTGCGGCGACTGCGGCAGCCAGGCGACTCTGGCCCGCCACGCCCGCGGGTCGGTCGCGCCGAGGTCGTCCCCGCCCAGCAACAACCGGCCCTGCTGCGGGACCCGGAAGCGCAGCAGCACGTCGAGCAGCACGCTCTTCCCCGCCCCGCTGGGCCCGACCAGCGCCACCCGCTCGCCGCGGCGCAGCTCGAGGTGGACGTCGTCGAGCACCGGTGCGTCCCGGCCCGGGAGGCGCACCGTCACGCCCTCGAGGGTCGTCGTCCCGCCACCGGTCACGGGAGCCGCTCCCGCGGCCGGCAGCGGTGTCTCGAGCACGGCGAAGACCCGTTCGGCCGCCGCGGCACCGTCCTGCGACGCGTGGTGCTCGGCCCCGACCCGGCGAAGCGGGAGGTAGGCCTCCGGCGCCAGCAGCAGGACGAGGAGCGCGCTCTCGTAGGGCAGGTCGCCGTGCACCAGCCGCAGGCCGACCTGCACCGCCACGAGAGCCACCGACAGGGTGGCCAGCAGCTCGAGCACCAGGGCCGACAGGAACGCCACCCGCAGCGTCTGCATCGTGCTCCTGCGCAGTGCCTCCCCGGCCCGCCGCACCGACCCGGCGTGACCTGCGGCGCGCCCGTGCACGCGCAGCGTCGGCAGCCCCCGCATCGAGTCCAGGAAGTGGCCGGACAGCGCCGCCATCCGGTCGTAGGAGCGCTCCGTCCGCTGCTGCGTGTGCAGCCCGACAAGCACCATGAACACCGGGATCAGCGGGATCGTGAGGCCCACGACCAGCGCCGAGAGGGGGTCCACGGTCGCCATCCGCACGAGCACGGCGATCGGCACGAGGACCGCCAGGACCAGCTGCGGCAGGTAGCGCCCGAACCACGGGTCCAGGGCGTCGAGGCCGCGCGTGACCAGCGCCGTCAGCTCACCGCCCCGCTCGCCGGCCAGCCACGACGGTCCGAGGGCCTGGGCATGCCGTACGAGCCGCCGGCGCAGCGTCGACCGCACGTCAGCGGCGCACCGGGCCTGGACCAGTGCCTGCGCCCAGGACACCGCCGCTCGGGCCGCCATGACGACGGCGAGCGCGGCCAGCTCCGGACCGAGCTCGGCGAGACCGGCGTCGCGATCGAGCAGTGCGCGAGCCAGCACCCGTGCCAGCAACCCCGCCTGCACGAGCACCAGTCCGGTGGTGACCAGCCCCAGGACGACGGCGGCCACGACGGCCGTGCGGGCGCCGCGCGCCTCGCGCAGCAGCCGCGGGTCGAGCGGCCGGCTCACCTGGGTAGGCCGGCCCGGTCGTCGCGCGGGCCGCGCTGCAGCGGGCGGGCCGGGGCGATGTGGTCCCGGCTGATCCGCTTGCGGAACACCCAGTAGCTCCACGCCTGGTAGGCGACGACGACGGGCGTCGCGAAGACCGCGACCCACGTCATGATCTCGAGCGTGTAGTCGGTGGACGAGGCGTTCTCGACGGTGAGGCCGTTGCCCGCCACGGTCGAGGGCAGCACGTCCGGGAACAGGGCGAGGAACATGGCGCCGACGGCGGCAGCGATCGTGAGGGCGGTGGCCGTGAACGCCCAGCCCTCGCGCCGGGTGCGCACGAGCAGCGTCGCCGCCACCAGGCTCAGCGCTGCCACCACCGACAGGGCGGCCGACCGGACGTTGCCGGTCTGGGCGTGGGTCCAGATCAGGAAGCCGGCAGCCACCAGCACCGTCGGCGGGGCCAGCCGCGCGGCCAGCGCCCGCGCGCGGTGCCGTACGTCGCCGTCGGTCTTGAGCGAGATGAAGACGGCGCCGTGCAGCAGGAACAGCAGCAGCGTGGTGAGGCCGCCCAGCAGGGCGTACGGCGACAGCAGGTCCAGCAGCGACCCGGCCCACTCGTGGTCGGCGTCGAGCGGGACGCCGCGCAGGATGCTGGCGAAGGCGACCCCCCACAGGAAGGCCGGCAGCAGGCTGCTCCAGAACAGCGCGCGGTCCCAGCGGGCCCGCCACAGCGCGGTGTCGCCCTTGCCGCGGAACTCAAAGGCGACGCCGCGCACGATCAGCGCTACGAGGATCGCCAGCAGCGGCAGGTAGAAGCCGCTGAACAAGGTGGCGTACCACTCCGGGAACGCGGCGAACAGCGCCCCGCCGGCGGTGATGAGCCACACCTCGTTGCCGTCCCAGACCGGGCCGACGGTGTTGATGACGACGCGGCGGTCGGTGTCGTCCTCGGACAGCACGGGCGCGAGCATGCCCACGCCGAAGTCGAAGCCCTCCAGCACGAAGTAGCCGATGAACAGCACGGCGATGAGCGCGAACCAGACGGTGGTCAGCTCCACGGGGCCTCCTAGTAGGAGAAGGCGAGCGGGCGCTCGGCTTCGTCGTCGGGGGCGGCGTCGGCCGGCGGGGCCACGTCGGGGAGGCCGGCGCGCACGTACTTCAGGATCAGGGCGACCTCCACGACGGCCAGCACGGCGTAGACGACGGTGTAGGTGCCGAGCGAGGTGGCGACCTGCCAGGCCTGCACGGTCGGCGAGTCGCTGTCGGCCGTGAGCAGCACGCCGAACACCGTCCAGGGCTGACGCCCCATCTCGGTGAAGATCCAGCCCATCGAGTTGGCGAGGAACGGCAGCGGCAGAGCCCAGATGCCGGCTCTCAGCAGCCAGCGGTTGGTCGGCGTGCGTCCGCGCCGCAGCGCCCACACCCAGGCCAGCGCCACCGCTCCCGCCAGCATCCCGAACCCGATCATCAGGCGGAAGGTCCAGTAGGTGATGCCGATGACAGGCCGGTAGTCGCCCGGGCCGTAGGTGGACACGTACTCCTCCTGCAGGTCGTTGATGCCGCGGACCTGGCCGTCGAAGGAGTTGGTGGCGAGGAACGACAGCGCGCTGGGGATCTGCAGGTTGATGTGGTTGCGGCCGTTCTCGATGTCCCCGACGGCGAACAGCGAGAAGCCGGCACCGTCCTCGGTCTCCCAGAGCGCCTCCGCAGCAGCCATCTTCATCGGCTGCTGCTCGGTCATCACCTGGGCGAAGGCGTGTCCGCTCACCGACACCACGGCTGTGGCGACCAGAGCCGTGACGAAGCCGAGCTTGGCGGTGCTGCGGAAGGCATCGGTGTCCCGCCCGCGCCGCATCGACCAGGCGCTGATCGAGCCCACGAAGATGCCGCCAACCAGGAACCCGCCGGCGATGGTGTGTGGCCAGGCGGCGAGCACGGTGGGGTTGCTGAGCACGGCCCAGATGCTGGTGAGCTCGGCCCGGCCCGCCTCCTCGTTGATCCGGAAGCCGACCGGGTGCTGCATCCACGAGTTGGCCGCGAGGATGAAGTAGGCGGACAGGCTGATGCCGATCGACGCGATCCAGATGCAGGCCAGATGCACGCGCGGCGGCAGCCGGTCCCACCCGAAGATCCAGAGGCCGATGAAGGTCGACTCGAGGAAGAACGCGAGCAGCCCCTCCATGGCGAGGGGGGCGCCGAAGATGTCTCCGACGTAGCGGCTGTAGTCCGACCAGTTCATCCCGAACTGGAACTCCTGGACGATGCCGGTGACGATGCCCAGAGCGAAGTTGATGAGGAAGAGCTTCCCCCAGAACTTCGTCATCCTGAGCCACCGCACGTCGCCCGTCCGGTGCCAGCGGGTCTGCATGATCGCGACCAGGACCGACAAGCCGATGGTCAACGGCACGAACAGGAAGTGGTAGACGGTCACGATGCCGAACTGCCACCGCGCAAGGTCGAGCGAGCTCACGGCAGGATCCCCTCCGCTCGAGCCGGTCGGCCCGAGGCTGCACTGAGCGTGCCGCTGAGGAGAGCGCCCCGACAGAGCCGAAGGTCCCGCGCTCCGTCACGGCAGCAGGTTCGGGAGACCTGAGGCCGAGCTCGGCGACCGCGAAGGCAGATGTTCGCCGGCAGGTCACGTCGACGTCGCACGCCCGCCATCTGCTGCGGCTCGGCTCACCGGAGCTGGCCGACGAGGAGGAGATCACTGGTGCCGACACCCCGGACCTACGCGCGCGCGGGCGCGCTGGTGACCGCCGCAGGACCGCAGATGCGTGCGGTTATGCGCGAGCTCGCCCTGCCGACGTTCGAGCGCTACGCCGCCCGTTGGGGCTGGCAGGTCGAGGCGCACGACCTCCCCACCGACGGCAGCGGGGCCGACCCGGGTGCGCAGCGTGCCAAGTGGAACAAGATCCGACTGTTGCGGGACGCCCTGAGCACACACCCGATGGCGTTGTGGGTGGATGCCGACGTCCTGCTCCTGCGCGACGACGACGACATCCGGAAGCACCTGCGTGCCGACCACTTCCAGGCGCTGGCCCTCGAGCACGTGCCGGCCGAGCACCGCGTCAACCCCAACACGGGGGTGTGGCTGCTGCGGTCCTGCCCGGAGTCGTTCGCCTTCCTCGACGCCGTGGAGGCCGCCGGACCGCAACCCGGCCCCTGGGCCGATCAGGGCGCGGTGCTGGCAGCGCTGGGCTGGGACCGCGGTGACGAGCGCTACCACTGGGCCGGACCGGGTGCCGGCACCCGGCACCTCACCGGGACCAGCTGGTTGCCACCAGGGTGGAACCAGCCGCACGTGGACGGTCGCTGCGCGACGGAGGGCTTCAACAGCAGCGCGGCCTCCTACCGTGACCGACCGCAGGTGCCGCAGCCCCACGCCCTCCACTTCATGGGCATGTCGCCGCCGGCGCGGTACCGCGCCATGCACGCCGCCGCCCCCGTGCTGGTCGCCGCGCAGCGGTCCACGACGGACTCAGCGGTCTACGTCCCGAGCGTCGCGGTCGCCGCGGTGCCCCGCGCATGACCCGCCCCGTCGACGTCCACGGCTGAGTCGAGAACCTCGTTGCACTGGGCTCTTCGGCACAGGCCGGGCACGCGTTGTGCAACGGGCGGACTGACCTGGAAGGACCCGCTGCGCTGCCCGCGCCGACAGCGAGCGCCTCTCCCGAACGGCCGGGCGCCTGCGTCCCGCCGCCGGCTCAGTGGGCCGCGGCAACCCGTTCGCCCTTGCCGGCCTCGCGTCCCATCAGGACCGCGGCGAAGGCGGCGGCGAGCAGGACGACGACGGCGCCGACGCGCAGGGCCAGCACGTACCCGTCGGTGATCGCAGCGGCCGGGTCGGCCCCGGCGCCGATGGCGTCGGCGGCGCGCCGCAGCGCGAGGGTGACCAGGACGGCGAGCCCCACGGCGCCGCCGATCTGCTGCAGGGCCTGCTGGAGCCCGGAGGCCAGACCGGCGTCCTCGTCAGTGACGCGGTGGACGGCGGCGTTGCCGAGCGCCGGCAGGCAGAAGCCCGAACCCAGGGCGATGACCACGCTCGCCGGCAGCACCTGGGTGAGGTAGGACCCGTCGGCTTCGATCCGCGTGAACAGCAGAGTTCCGGCGGCCGCGACGAGCAGGCCGGTCACCAGCACCGGGCGGATGCCGACCTTCGGGATGAGGTTGGTGGCCAGGCCGAGCGAGGCTCCGACGGCGATGCCGAAGGGCAGGAAGCCCAGTCCGGTGCGCAGTGCGGAGAAGCCGAGGACCTCCTGGAGGTAGAGGGTGGTGATGAAGAACTGGCTGAAGAACAGCGAGAAGAACAGCAGCGCCACGAGGTTGGCGGTGACGCGGGTGCGCTCGCGCAGGAAGCGCAGCGGCAGCAGCGGTGTGCGGGCTCGGGTCTGCGAGGCCACGAAGACGCCGACGAGGACGAGCCCGCCGAGCAGCGGCAGGAGCACGGCCGTCGAGCTCCACGGCTCGGACGCGGCCTCGATGAGCCCGAACACGATGCCGGTCAGGCCCAGCGTCGACAGTGCCGCCCCGGTCAGGTCCAGGTGGCGGCGGCTGCCGGGCGCCCGGGCGGCGTCGGCGCTGACCAGGCGCGGGACGACGGCGAGCGCGACCAGGGCGACGGGGATGTTGAGCAGGAAGATCCATCGCCAGGAGGCGTACTCGACCAGGGCACCGGACAGGATCGGGCCGCTGGTGCCGGCGATGCCGGAGATCCCGCCGAACAGTCCGATCGCCTTGGCGCGTTCGCGGCTGTCGGTGAACAGCAGTGCGATGAGGCCGAACGCGGCCGGGGCTGCGAGCGCCTCGCCGGCACCCTGTGCGAACCGGGCGCCGACCAGGGTGCCGGGATTCTGCGCCAGCCCGCAGGCGATGGAGGCCAGACCGAAGACCACGACCCCGGCGAGGAACATCCGTCGGCGGCCGAGCACGTCGCCGAGCCGTCCGCCGAGCAGCAGCAGGCTGCCCGCCATGAGCACGTAGCTGTCGACCACCCACGTTAGGCCCTGTCGGCTGAACCCCAGGTCACCCTGGATGGAGGGCAGCGCGATGTTCACGACCGAGACGTCGAGGATGAGCATGAACTGCACGAGCAGCAGGACGCCCAGCGCCTTCCAGCGGCGCGGGTCAGCGGTCGAGACGGTCCCGGGCAAGGCAGCGGAGGTCGCGTCGGTCATGTGAGGTCCTCGGGGCAGAGAGGTCTTTCGAACTGGTCAGTGCGGAAGTCAGCGCCAGAAGAGAACCACACAGTTCTGGAGATGGCACGATGAGCTCATGAGCCCGCGCCCTGACCCGCGCTTGGCGCGGACCCGCGTACGGGCGCTGAGCGCGGCCTACGAGCTGCTGCTCGAACGCGGCGTGGGCCAGGTGACCGTCGACGAGGTCAGCGAACGCTCGGGTGTCAGCAAGAGCACCCTCTACCGGCACTGGCCCTCGCTCGACGAGCTGCTCAGCGAGGCCTTCTCCACGCACGCCCTGAGCGCGGCCGGCGCCGGGGCGGACCTGCCGCGCAGCCTGCAGGCCTACGCCACCGCCATCGCGGCCGGCCTGGAACAGGTGTGGGGACGGGCAGCGGCGTCGCTGGCCGTGACGGCGATCGACGACCCGGAGCAGCGGCAGGCGCAGCAGATGTGGATGCGCGGGCTGCGCGAGGACCTCCGGCGGCTCGTCGACGCCGCCGTGGAACGAGGAGAGGTGGTGCGCGAACCCGGCACCGACAGGGTGCTGGAACGGCTGCTGGCGGCGCTGTTCCACCGGTACCTGTTCAGCCAGGACCCGCTGGACAGCCGCTTCGTCACCGCCGAGGTCCAGCACGCGCTGACCCACCTTCGGGCGCCGTGACCACGGTCCCGGGGCGGCGCGCTAGGCGGTCACGACCCGCGCTGCGGCCTCGAGGCCGAGCTCACGGACGGACTCCTCGCGCATCTTGTACTTCTGGACCTTGCCGGTCACCGTCATCGGGAACTCGTCGGCGATGCGGACGTAGCGCGGCACCTTGTAGTGCGCGAGCTGGCCCTTGCACCAGGTCCTCAGCTCCTCGCCGGTGAGGGTCGCGCCCTCTCGCAGCCGCACCCAGGCGCACAGCTCCTCGCCGTACTTCAGGTCCGGCACGCCGACGACCTGCGCGTCAACGACGTCGGGGTGGGTGTAGAGGAACTCCTCGACCTCGCGCGGGTAGATGTTCTCCCCGCCGCGGATCACCATGTCCTTGCTCCGCCCGACGATGGACAGGTAGCCGTCGGCGTCCATGACGGCGAGGTCGCCGGTGTGCATGAAGCCGTCCTCGTCGACCGCCTCCGCGGTCTTCGCCCTGTCGTCCCAGTAGCCGAGCATGACGCCGTAGCCGGCGGTGCAGAGCTCGCCGGGCACCCCGCGCCCGACGGTCTCGCCCGTCGCGGGGTCGACGACCTTCACGGTGACGTGCGGGTGCACCCGGCCGACCGTCGCGGTGCGGCGGTGGACGCTGTCGTCGACCTGGGTCTGCGTCGACACCGGGGACGTCTCCGTCATGCCGTAGCAGATGGTGACCTCGGGCATGAAGGCGGCGACCTGCTTCATCACCTCGACCGGGCAGGGCGAGCCGGCCATGATGCCGGTCCTGAGCGACGACAGGTCGTACGCGTCGAAGTCCGCCAGGCCGAGCGCAGCGATGAACATCGTCGGCACGCCGTACAGGGACGTGCACCGCTCAGCGACGATGGCGGACAGCGTCTCGACGGGGTCGAAGGCCGGTGCAGGGACGACCACGCAGGCGCCGTGCGTGAGCGCCGCGAGGTTGCCCATCACCATGCCGAAGCAGTGGTAGAAGGGCACGGGCACGCAGATCCGGTCCTGCTCGGAGTAGCGACAGCCCTGCCCGACGAGGAACCCGTTTCCGAGGATGTTGCGGTGCGACAGCGTCGCGCCCTTCGGGAAGCCGGTCGTGCCGCTGGTGTATTGGATGTTGATCGGGTCGTCCGGCGACAGGTCCTGGTCCGGCAGCGGCTCGCCGGGTACGGAGAGCGCCGCCCACTCGGGACTGCCCAGGAAGACGGCCGGCACGTCCGGCGCGGCCTCGGCCGCCATGGCGACGTAGTCGCTGGTCTTGAAGCCGGGCGCCGCGACGAGCAGCGAGACGCTCGCCTGCTCGAGCACGTAGCTCAGCTCGTGCGTGCGGTAGGCCGGGTTGACGGTGACGAGGACAGCCCCGAGCCGGGCCGTCGCGTACTGCACCAGCACCCACTCGGCGCAGTTGGGCG
>JAJAYV010000116.1 GCA_026786045.1 Frankiaceae bacterium
CAACCGGCCGGCTCAAGGTCCAGGCCAGCCCGATGGACCTCCTCAAGCTGCGGGGCCTGCTCTAGCCGTCCGTCGTGCGATCGGCTGCGGAAGGCCACCGCGTCGCCAAGGCCCTCTTAGCCGTTCGCCGTCCAGGTCGGGGGTGCCACGCGAACCCCCCGGTCCGCAAGCGCCCAGCCCAGGGCGATCAGCGCCCGGAGCCCGTCGTCGGTGGCCGGATCGCCGTGCAGATACGTGCCGTCGAAGGTCGCTGTCGCCTCGCCCGAGCGTGCGGTCTCACCATTGACCTCGACCTGAGGATGAGGCTCGAGCAGCCCTCGCAGGTCGTGCGCCACGTATGTCGGTCGGCTGCCCACCGGGGCCGCCGCCAGTTCGCGCACGCCCACGACCCCCGTCAGCACCAGCAGGCTGTCCGCTCCGCCGCGGACCGCCCCGAGCACGTCGGTGTCGAGTCGATCGCCGATCACGATCGGCCGCTGCGCCCCGACCCGCTCGACCGACGCCAGGTGCAGCGACGGGTCGGGCTTGCCCGAGACGAGCGGCTCCTCCCCCGTGACGAGCTGCAACGCAGCGACAAAGGCGCCGTTGCCAGGCAGCGGGCCGCGCGGCGTCGGCAGCGTGGCGTCGGTGTTGCCGGCCACCCACAGGGCGCCGCGGCCGATCGCCACGGCGGCCTCGGCCAGGTCGGCGTACGTCGTGGTGGTCGCCAGGCCCTGCACGACCGCGGCCGGACCGCCCTCGCCCGCCTCGTCGACGGTACGGACCGGCCGCATCCCGACGCTGCGCACCTCGTCGGCGAGCGCCTCGGTGCCCACGACGAGCACGGCGGAGCCGAGCGGCAGCCGCGACGCCAGCGTGCGCCCCGCAGCCTGCGCGCTCGTGACGACGTCCGCCGGCTCCGCCGGTATGCCGAACGCCGTCAGCCGTTGAGCGACGACGACGGGGCTGCGTGAGGCGTTGTTCGTGACGAACGCGAAGCGCATCCCGGCCGCCCGCGCGGACCGCACGGCGTCGGCGGCGTGCGCGACCGGCTCGTCACCGAGGTGGAGCACCCCGTCGAGGTCGCACAGCGCCGCGTCGTAGCGCAGGTGCAGCGGCTGGTCCGACCAGCCCAGGCCGGTGCCGCGGACGCTGCCCACGGGCGACGGGCTGCTCAGCGCTGCGCGGCGGTCAGGGCGGCGCGCGCCCCGCGCAGGGCGGTGGAGTAGTAAGCGATGTCGGGCCGCATCGCCGCAGCCAGGGCGAGGTGCTCGACCGCCGCCGGCAGGTCGCCGGCCTTCGTGGCGGCCAGCCCCAGCCCGAACTGCGCATAGTCGTCGGCCGGGTTCACCGAGAGGATCCACTCGAAGTTGGTGCGCGCCTCGTCGTACATGCCGATGTCGAACTGCGCCCGCGCCAGCGCCTCGCGGATCGCTCTGCTCTCCGGCTCGGCCTGCGCGCAGTGGCTCAGCAGCTGCACAGCGGCGTTGGTGTCGCCGTTGTCGAGCAGGTCGCAGCCGCGGATGTACCAGTCGTAGGCCTCGCCGGAGGGCACCACGTCCGGCGGCGGAGGCGGCAGCTCGGCGAACGGGCGGGGACGCTCCTCGTCGGGCGCTCGCGGATCGTATCTCGGGTCGTACCGGCTCTCTGACACGCAGCCTCCTCCTGGGTCGTCCACGTCGTACGGGTGCGGGCCGCACCCCTAGTCTGGCCGCATGAGCATGACCGCCGACCAGAGCGGGCCGAGGCCCGTCGACCCGTCGACCGCAGGCCCGTCGCCGTCCTCCGTCCCCCGCCCGAGCGGGTTGGTCCTGTCGCCCTTCCGGGCGCTGCGGTACGACACGGCGCGCGCCGGGAACCTGTCCGAGCTGACCTCCCCGCCGTACGACGTCATCGACGCCGACGGGGTGGCCGCTCTCGAGGCGTCCAGCGAGCACAACGTCGTACGGCTCATCCTTCCACGTGATGACCCCGGCGCAGGGCAGGACCGCTACGCGCGGGCCGCCGCGCTGCTGGAGCAGTGGCGTGCCGTGGGCGTCCTGGTCCCCGACGACGTGCCCGCGCTGTACGTCTACGAGCAGGCGTCCCCGGACGGGCACGTCCAGCGCGGCCTGCTGGGAGCGCTCGCGCTCACCCCGGCCGCGGACGAGGTCGTGCTGCCGCACGAGAACACGATGGCCGGTCCGGTCAGCGACCGGCTCGCGCTCTACACCGCTGTCGACGCCGACCTCGAGCCGATCTTCCTCGTCTACGACGGCGGGGGCGCGGCCAGCGCCGCCGTCTCCTCGGTCGGCGCGCCCGCCGGTCCGCACGCCGTCGTGGCGCCGGACGCTGCAGCGCCGGACGCAGGAGCGCCGGACGCGGGAGCAGCCGCTCTGGCCGGGGCCGGTGCCGGGCCGGCGCTGTTGGTGGACGCCGAGCTCGCCGACGGGCTGCGGCACCGGTTGTGGGCGATCATCGACCCCGACGTGCTGCGCGCTGTCGCCGACGACCTGCACTCCCGCAAGGCGCTCATCGCCGACGGCCACCACCGCTACGCCACCTACCTGCGCCGCCAGGCCGCCCGGCACGAGGCGGGCGACGGCCCCGGCCCGTGGGACGCGGGCCTGTGCCTGCTGGTCGACGCGACCGCCTTCGGACCCCAGGTCCACCCGATCCACCGGTACGTGCCCGGCGTGCCGGCCGCCGAGCTGGCCGCCCGCACCGCTGCGGGAGCGGGAGTCCGCTGCCTGTCCGGCGATCTCGACGACGCCCTGGCCGCGTTGGCCGAGGCAGGGCGCTCCGGCCCGGCGTTCGTGCTGGCGTCCGGCG
>JAJAYV010000117.1 GCA_026786045.1 Frankiaceae bacterium
CGCCTACCTCGTCGGGCTGGGCGTCGGCGGAGAGATGGACAGCGTCCGCCACCACGCCAGCGCGCGGGCGCTGGACAGCACTCTGCTGCGGCACGACCGGGCCACCCGCGCGGGGATCGAGCTGCACCACGTCACGCCGAGCCGGTTCCGCAGCGACCCGCAGGTCTACGTCGACCGGCTGCGCGAGGCCGTGGCCGGGCGGCGTCAGCTGACCGTGCCAGAGCCGCCCGGGCTCGTCGTCGTCAGGCACGGGCCGTTGCTCCCGGCCATCTCGTGTAGACGTTGATCGTGGGAGGCGAGGGCCTGTACGCCGGCTTCGGAACGGGCCTGGGCCTCCCATGATCATGAGTCGCGGGCGGGGTGCCCCACCGCGGGGGTGAGTGAGCGGGGCGCTCGGTCAGAAGATGAAGTACCAGTTCACGAACAGCAGCGACAGCAGTCCGAGCCCGGCAGCCGACGCGGCGACGACCGCGTCGTGCGCGCGCCACCGCTCGGCGAGGCGGGCCAGCGCCCACACCACCGGGAACAGCACAACGAGGAAGCGCGGCACCGACAGCAGCGCCCGCCCGTCGAACGGCAGCACCAGCGGCAGCAGCAGCGACGCCCACAGCCACACCGCGTACGTCGGCCGCACGCGCACCGCGACCCACACCCCGGTGGCGAGAGCGACGAGGACGAGCACGGCGTCGACGGTGAAGTAGCCGCCCGGGTAGCTGCCCAGGAACTGCACCCCCTGGCGCAGCCCGTCGAGCAGCGTCTCCCACGGCCAGGTCGGCTCGCGCCGCCACGTCGTCCCCTGCACCTCGAGCGGCCGCCGGCCCTGCTCGAAGCGCAGCTCCCAGAACACCAGTACGCCCCGGTCCCCAGCGGCACGAGCGCACACGCGACCGCAGCGCGCAGGCCGGTGCGCAGACCGCCGCCGGACCGCAGCTGCAGGACGCCCTCGACGACGAGCGGCAGCACGAGCAGCACCCCGCTGCTGCGGGTCAGGGCGGCCAGCGCGCCGAGTCCACCGGCGAGCAGCCAGGCCGAGCGACGCGCGGCGTAGAGGCGGCCGATGGTCAGCGCGAGGAAGAGCGACTCGGTGTAGGGCGCGAAGAGGAAGAAAGCGGTGGGGAAGACGCAGATGTAGAGCACCGTGCGCCGCGCCGCCGCCTCGCCGAGCTCGAGCTCGGTCAGCCGGAAGAGCACGGTCAGCCCGACGACGAGCGCGACGTTCGAGACGACGTACGCGCCCAGCAGCCAGTGGTCGCCGAGCAGCCGGCCGACCGCGCCGGACAGCAGCGGGTAGAGCGGGAAGAACGCCGCGCTCCCGTCGTCGGGCGCGTAGCCCGTCGACGCGATCCGTAGGAACCACAGCGCGTCGTGCCGCTCCCACGCGGTGAACAGGTGGTGCCACGACGCGCTCGGCGACGTGGCCGGCCAGCCGGGGACGCCGACCGGGTCCCGGCTCGGCACGAGCGCGGTGCTCACCAGCCCGACGAGCAGCAGGCCCAGCCGCACGCCGAGGTAGACCAGCGCGCTGGCCCGCAGCGCCCGTAGCCAGTCGGCGCGCACGACGACGACCGGGGCGAGCACGTGGGCGACGGTATCGGTCTAGCGTGCGCGTTCGTGACCGTCCCGCGCGCGCCCCTCGTCGGGACCGCCGGGGTGCTGGCGGCGTGCGCGGCGCTCGTCGCCGCTTCCACGGCGTGGAAGGGCGTGTGCGTCGACGCCTCCCGCAACTACCCGGTCACCTGCTACAGCGACGTGCTGGAGCTCTTCACCAGCCGCGACCTCGCGCGCGCGTCCTTCCCCTACGTCGGCGGCCGGCTCGAGGGCGGCGCGCCCGTCGACACCTTCGAGTACCCCGTCCTCACCGGCGTCTTCGCCTGGCTCACCGCGCAGCCCGCGGGCGGCCGGACCTCCTACCTGCTGCTGTCGGCGCTGGCGCTCGCGCCCTTCGCGCTGCTCGTCGCGTGGCAGCTGTCGCGGATGGTCGGCGCCCGCGCGCTGCTGTTCGCGGCCGCGCCGGCGATGGTGCTCTACGCGCTGCACAACTGGGACCTGCTCGCCGTAGCGGCGACGAGCAGCGCGCTGTGGGCGTGGTGGCGCGGGCGCAGCGGCTGGGCGGCCGTGCTGCTCGGCGTCGGCGCCTGCCTGAAGGCCTACCCGGGGCTGTTCCTGCTGCCGCTCGCCGTCGAGCGGTGGGTGCGGGGCGACCGCCGCGGCGCCGGCGAGGTGCTGCTCCTCGGCGGCGCGACGGTCCTTGCTGTGAACCTGCCGTTCGTCCTGCTCGACCGCGACGGCTGGTGGACGACGTACGCGTTCCAGAGCGCGCGTGCGGCGGACAGCAGCAGCAACAGCCTGTGGTTCTGGGTGTGGCCCCACCTGTCGACCGAGCAGCTCAACCGGCTGGTGCCTGTGCTCGTCCTGCTCGCGCTGTTCGCCGCCTGCGGCTACGGGCTGCTGCGCGCGCGGCGCGAGGGGGCCTTCCCGCTGCTGCAGGTGTGTGCCGCCGTGCTCGTCGCGTTCCTGCTGGTCAACAAGGTGAGCTCGCCGCAGTACACGCTGTGGGTGCTGCCGTTCTTCGCGCTGCTGCGGCTGCGCTGGGGCTGGTGGGCGGCCTACGCCGTCACCGACCTGCTCGTCTACGTCGGCGTCTTCCGGTGGTTCGCCGCGCTCGTCGCCGGCACCGAACCGCAGCTGTGGGAGCGCATGCTCGTCGTCGGCGTGTGGACCAAGTGCGCGCTGCTCGCGCTGCTGTTCGTGGTCTTCCTGCGCGCCCGCGACGCGCTGCTGGATCAGCCGACCCAGCGGCCCGAGGTGAAGGTCAGCACGAGCAGCGCCATGAGCGGGGCCGACAGCGCGACGTAGGCCGGGTGCACCCACGGCCGGCGCTGTGCCGCCGCGGCCAGCAACAGGAACAACGGCCACCACAGCAGCGTCGCGCGCCCGACCGAGAGGTAGTAGGTCGACGTCGCGAGAGCCGTGACCGACAGCCCGACGTACGTCGCCTCGCCCCAGCGACGCTGCACGAGCAGCACCACGGTCAGCACGAGACCGACTGCCACGGCGAGGATCTCGGCGCGGAACGACCAGGCGTACTCCGCGCCCTGCTCGAGGTTGCGCGCCGCGGACAGCGTCGTGCGGAAGGCGTCCCACGGCGCGGTGAGCTCACGGCCCCAGCCCTCGCCCTGCGCGTGCGACCAGCGCAGCCAGTCACCGGTCAGCGTCCACAGGTAGGTGGCGTAGGCGGCGATGGCGAGGAACGGCGCGGCCAACGCGACGGCGTCCGCACGCGGCCGACCGCGGTGCGCGACGAGGTACTGCACGACGAGCCCGCAGGCGAGGAACAGCCCGCTGATCCGCACCGTCGCAGCGCCGGCGACGAGCAGCCCGGCGAGCACCCAGCGGTCCTGCCGCGCGGCCAGCCACCCCCACAGCGCGAGCGCGAGGAACAGCGCCTCGGAGTAGCCGGCGAACAGGAACACCGCGTACGGCGACAGCACGAGGTAGAGCACCGCGCGGGACGCGGGCAGCCCCTCGAGCACCGCCAGCCGGCCGAGCGCGACCGACGCGGCGGCACCCGCGAGCAGCGATACGAGCAGGCCCGCCGCGGTCCACTCGGGCACGACCAGGTGCACCGCGCGGAGCACCAGCGGCGCCCCGGGGAAGAACGCCTCGATGCCCTGGTCGGGGTAGTCCTGCGGGTACCCCGTGTAGCCGAACTCCGCGACCTTGCGGAACAGCCCGACGTCCCAGCGGTCCCAGCGCCGCAGGAAGCCCTGGGTGTCCGCCGCGCGCGCACCCGACAGCAGCCATCCGCCGCCCACGGTGAGCACGACCACGACGACCCGCGAGGCGAGCCAGACGCCGAGCGCGGCGAGGTCGCCGTCGGTGCGGGTCCTGGTCCGGACGGTCGCCGTCACGCGCGGACGGGGTCCCGGTCGGGGTCGGGGTCCCGGTCGGGGTCGGGGTCCCGGACCCGGTCCGGTGCGCCGTCGAGCACGCCGCCCATCGGGTCGTCGGTGCCGTCGGCGCGCACCCGGTCCCGGTCGGGCTGCAGCACGTCGCGCACGACCAGCGCGGCGACGACGACCAGCGCCGCGTCGCGCACGGCCAATGCGCCGATGAACCAGTCGACGTCGATCCCGTCACCGGGCGAGCCGTTGCCGACGAAGAAGTAGAAGCGGGTGAGCAGCACCAGCGCCTCGGCCGCCTGCCAGGCCAGCAGGGACCGCCAGTGCGGCCGGGCGAGCGCGGCGAGCGGCAGCAGCCACAGCGAGAACTGCGGGCTCCACACCTTGTTGGTGAGCAGGAACGCCAGCACCGTCAGGAAGAGCACCTGCGCCAGCCGCGGCCGCCGCGGCGCGAGCCGGATCAGCGCGACGATGCCCGCCAGGCACAGCAGGAACGACAGTGCGACGAGGACGTTGAGCGTGGACGGCGTCTCGCCCGGCGGGTCCAGCGCCTGCCCGCGCGCCGTCTGCAGGACATACCAGACCGAGTCCCAGTCGGCCGGGCGCGTCGTGTTCAGCTCGAAGAAGCGGTAGGCGGAGTTGACGCCGGTCACGCCGCCGACCGTGTGGTGCGGCGACAGCGCGGCCAGGCCCTGCTCGCCGAAGCGGTCGACCGGGCTGCCGGCGATCTGCGTCTGGGTGCCGCCGACGTCGGCGAACACGGGGCTGACGAGGTAGAAGGGCAGGCTCACCAGGACCGGCGTGACGACGAGAGCGCCTGCGGTCAAGGCGAAGACGCGCAGCCGGCCGGCCCGCCAGCACAGCGCGAGCAGGGGCACGAGGAACAGCACGGGGTAGAGCTTGGTCGCGGTGGCGATGCCGAGCAGGACGCCGGCCGCGAGCGGTCTGCGCCGCGCCCACAGCAGCAGGCCGGTGCCGGCCAGCGCCATCGCGACCAGGTCCCAGTTGGTCGTGCCGTGCAGCACGAGCAGCGGCGCAGCGGCGAAGATCGCCGCGTCCCAGGGTCGTCGGCCGGCGAGCTTCGCGGTGGTCACGACGACGACGAGCGCGCAGGCGGTCAGGATCGCCCAGGTCACGTCGTAGAAGTGCCGCGGCCGTCGGCTCTCAGGCAGCACCTCGACCACGGTCGCGGCGACCTGCATTGCGGCGCCGATCACGACCGGGTACTCCACCGGGTGCTCGACGTACGGCGCCTTGCCCTCGTTGAGGCGCTCGGCGAAGTAGAGGGCGAAGACGTCGGTATAGCAGCCGCGGGTGTACTGGTACTGGTCGGCCCACGGCTGGACGCGGCACGGCGACTTCTGCCACCAGCCGAACAGGCTGGCGACCAGCGTGAGCAGGACCAGCCAGCGCAGCGGCGTCCAGAACCGGCGCTCCCCGAGCAGCGCGTGCCGGCCGGGCGGACCGCCCACCGTCTGGGTCGCGCCGCGGACGACGGGGTCCTCGGCCGAGGGCAGGACGACGCTCACGCCGTTACTCTGGCAGAGCGGTTAGCCCGCCGGTGGCGGGGCGGCCGGTGGCGGCTCCGGGCCGGCCGGCGGCGGCGGGGGCCCCGGGATCTGCGGCGGCGGGCCGGGCAGCCCGGGCTCGTCCGTCACCTCGGGCTCGGCGGTCGGCACCGGCTCCTCGGTCGGCGCGGTCTCGGTCGGCTCGGGCGCGGTCGTCTGCGGTGCGCGCGTGGTGCGCGGTCGGGGCGAGGACTCCTCACTCAAGCCCTGCCGGCGGCCGACGTCGGCGCGCTCGGGGAAGTCCTCCTCCTCCACACCCGCGAGAGCGGCGTCGGTGTAGGCCTTCCAGATCCGGGTCGAGAAGCCACCGCCGGTCGCCTCGACGCCGTCGATGCGGATCGTCTGCGGCTTCGCGTAGCCCAGCCAGACCGCGGTGGACAGCTGCGGGGTGAAGCCGACGAACCATGCGTCCCTGTTCTCGGAGCTGGTGCCGGTCTTGCCGGCCGCCGGGCGTCCGCCCTCCAGCCGCGCGCCGCGGCCGGTGCCGTTCTCGACGACCGCCTGCATGGCGAAGGTGGCGTCGGCCGCGACGTCCTCGCTGAAGGCGCGCTCGCCCGGCCGGAACTCCGCCTCGTACAGCGACTGGCCGTCGCCGTCCTGGACGCTGACGACGAGGTAGGGCTGCACCGCCTGGCCACCGTTGGCGAAGGTCGCGAAGCCGACCGCCTGGTCGAGCACGTGCACCTCGTAGCCGCCGAGGGAGATGCTTCCGTTGGTGACGCCGTCCGAGCTGACCAGCGGCACCGCGTCGGGGATGCCGGCCTTGTGCGCGAGCTCGGCGACGGCGGTCGGGCCGACCTCGAGGCCGAGCTCGTAGTAGGCGGTGTTGACCGAGCGCTGGGTCATCTCGACCAGGTCGACCGGGCCGAAGTCCTGGTCGCCGAAGTTGTCGATGCCGTCCTCGACGCCCGGGAAGTCCTTGGGGCTGTTGCCGTCGAAGGTGCTTCGCAGGCTGATGCCCTGCTCCAGCGCGGCCGCGAGGACGTACGGCTTGAAGGAGGAGCCGGGCTGGCGGCCGACGCCCTGGTTGGCGTAGTCGAACTCGGTGCCGCTCGCGCCGCCGTAGTAGGCCCACACCTGGCCGGTGCCGGCCTCGACGCTCACGAGGGCGCCCTGCAGCTCCTCGACCGTCGGGTTGGGCCCGGTGATCTCCTGCACCGCCGCGACGGCGGCGTCCTGGGCGTTCTTGCGGATCGTGGTCTGAACGGTGAGCCCGCCCGCGGACAGCCGGTCCTCGGTGAAGCCTCGCTCGGCCAGCTCGTCCAGGACAGCGTTGATGACGTGCCCCTTGGGGCCGGAGAAGTCGTTGTTGCGGTTGCCGGCACCGGTCGGCAGCACCTCGGGGTAGACCTGCTGCGCCCGCTCGGACTCGCTCAGCCAGCCCTCGGAGACCATCCCGTCCAGGACGTACTCCCAGCGGTCGCGTGCGGCCTCGGGGTGCTGCTCCGGGTCGAGCAGAGCCGGCGACTTGATGCTGCTGGCGAGCACCGCGCCCTGGGCGACGGTGAGCTGGGCGGCCGGGACGCCGAAGTAGCTCTGCGACGCGACCTCGATGCCCGAGGCCTGCCGGCCGAAGTAGATGGTGTTGAGGTAGTCCTCAAGCACCTGGTCCTTGGAGACCGTGCGGCTCATCTTCAGCGCGATGAAGACCTCCTTGATCTTCCGCCTGAAGGTGCGGTCCTGGGTGAGGAAGGCGTTCTTGGCGTACTGCTGGGTGATGCTCGAGCCG
>JAJAYV010000118.1 GCA_026786045.1 Frankiaceae bacterium
CGGTCCCCGGACCGCCCGCCGCACATCGAGGTCTCGGGCGTCGCGGCCGACGGCTGGGTGACGCTCACCATCGACGACAGCGGGATCGGCATCAGCAGCGAGTACCGCGAGCGGGTCTTCCGGATGTTCCAGCGGCTGCACGTGCGCGAGGCCTACCTGGGCACCGGCATCGGGCTGGCCATCGCGCAGCAGATCGTCGAACTGCACGAGGGCCGCATCTGGGTGGAGGACTCACCGCTGGGCGGGGCGCGCTTCTGCTGCACCCTGCCGGCCGTGCCCGCCGCGGCGGCGGCGGAGCGGAGCGCGCCGTGAACACCGCCACCCTCATCCGCATCCTGCTGGTCCAGGACAGCCTGGCCGACATCGAGCTCACCCTCGAGGCGCTCGAAGAGCCGAAGTTCCTCAACGAGGTCCAGACCGTGCGCGACGGTGCCGACGCCCTGGACTACCTGCACCGCCGCGGCGAGCACCCGCACGCCCTACGGCCGGACCTGATCATCCTGGACCTCAACCTGACCAAGCGCAGCGGGCACGAGGTGCTGGCCGACATCAAGAAGGATCCGGACCTGCGCCGCATCCCGGTCGCCGTGCTCACGACGTCGTCGGCCGAGGCCGACGTGGTCGACAGCTACGACCTCGGTGCCAACTGCTATCTCACCAAGCCCGTCGACGTCGGGCAGTTTCTCAAGGTGGTGCAGTCCATCGAGGACTTCTGGTTCGGGTCGTGCGTCTGCCGCCGCGCTGACGACCTCGACGACGCCCAGCCCTGGAGGGCCCAGTGGACCGCTTCAACCTGCCGCCGATCGACGAGCCCGTCCTGCGCATCCTGCTCGTGGAGGACTCGTGCGCCGACGCCGATCTGCTCGTGGCCATGATGGAGGACGAGCTGCCGACGGCCATCGTGTCCGTGACCGCGAGCATGGCCGGGGCCGCGCCCCTGCTCGCCGGGCCGCTGGACATCGCCATCACCGACCTCTCCCTGCCCGACGCGGAGGGGCTGGAGGCGCTCGTCGCGATCCTGGCCGCCCGACCCGACATCGCGGTGGTGGTGATGACCGGCCGACAGGACCGTGAGCTCGCGCTCAAAGCGCTCTCCGCGGGTGCCGAGGACTACCTCGTGAAGGGCGCGCACGACGCCCGCGGCATCGCCACGGCCGTGCTCTACGCGGCGCAGCGGCGAGGTGTGGAGCTGAAGGCCCGCCGGTACGAGAGGCTCGCGCTGAGCCTGCTCGACGCGATGGAGGCGCCCACCTGCGCGGTGGACGACGGCGGCACCATCATCGCCGTCAACCGGGCCTGGCGCGAGGGCGCGGCCGAGGGCGGTGGTGCTAAGGAGGCCACCGGGGTCGGGCGCAGCTACTTCGACGTGTGCGGCGCGACGGCGGGCGACGACGCGCAGGCCGCCGACGCCGTCGCAGCGGGCCTGCGGGCGGTGCTCGACGGCCGGCTGCCCCGCTACGAGCGCGACTACCCCTGCCACGGTCCCGACCAGGAGCGCTGGTTCAGCGTGCGGATCAACCCGCTGCCCGAGTCGGGCGCGGTGCTGTCGCACCTCGACGTCTCCAAGACCAAGCGCTCTGAGCTGGCACTGACGCACCTGGGGCTGCACGACCCGCTCACCGACCTGCCCAACCGCACCCTGCTCGACGACGCTCACGCAGGCGCTGGTCTGGGCCGGCCGCCTCGGCGTGCAGGTTGCCGTGGCGTTCCTGGACGTCGATCAGTTCAAGCGGGTCAACGACAGCCTGGGGCACCCGGCCGGCGACGAGCTGCTGCGCGTCGGGTGCGCCCCGCAGACGGCCGAGGAGCTCTTGCTGGCGGCGGACGCGGCGATGTACGACGCCAAGGGCCGTGGCCGGGGCCGGACCCGCCTGTACAGCGCCGAGCTGCGCGAGGCGCTGCGCAACGGCGACTTCGCCTTGCACTACCAGCCGGTCGTGGACCTGCACCGCGGCGAGGTCACCGGCGTGGAGGCGCTCGTGCGGTGGGTGCACACCGACGGGGTGCGCCAGCCCGACGCGTTCATCCCCGTCGCGGAGGCCACCGGGCTCATCGTCCCGCTCGGGACGTGGGTGCTGGAGGAGGCCTGCCGGCAGGGCGCCGCCTGGTCCGGCCAGGGGCTCGACATGCTTATGGCGGTGAACTTCCGGGCCCGCCAGATCTCCGACCCGCAGGTCATCCGGTCCATCGGCGCCGCGCTCGCCGCGTCGGGACTGCCGCCCGGCAGGCTGCTCGCCGAGGTGACCGAGTCGACCGTCATGGAGGACGTGGAGCTGGCGCAGGTGGCCCTCAAGCAGATCGCCGACCTCGGCGTCGGCGTGGCCATCGACGACTTCGGCACCGGCTACAGCTCGCTGCTCTACCTCAAGCGCTACCCGATCGGCGCGCTGAAGATCGACAAGCACTTCGTCGCCGGGATGGGCGTCAACGACGACGACGACGCGATCGTGGCGAACATCATCGCGCTGGCCCGAGCCGTCGGGGCGGTGTGCATCGCCGAAGGCGTCGAGACCCGCGAGCAGTGGGCGGGCCTGCAGGCCCTCGGCTGCGACTACGCGCAGGGGTTCCTCTTCGGCCGGGCCGTCCCGGCGCCGGAGCTGCCGGACGCGCTGGAGCGGTGCCGCGCAGTGTTGGCCGTGCCGGCGGGGCGCGCCCCGC
>JAJAYV010000119.1 GCA_026786045.1 Frankiaceae bacterium
CCGGAGCACGAGATCCCCTCGCGCGAGGGGTACTTCGACGAGTGGTCGGTCCTGCACGGCGGCTACGACCCGCGGACCGGCAACCGGTGGCTGCGCGGCTGGCTGACGATGGTCTACGCCATCGCCCGGCCGCTGGCGCGCCGTGGCGTGCAGCCCGACGTGCTGACGATCAGCGCGATCTGGCTGGCCGGGGCGGTGTTCGTCCCCGCCGAGATCGGCGGCCGCTGGGCGATGCTCGCCGGCTGGGTGCTGGTGCTGAGCGGGCTGTTCGACACCCTCGACGGCTGCGTCGCGGTGCTCGAGAAGCGGACCACCCGGTGGGGCTACGTCCTCGACTCCGCCGTCGACCGGGTCAACGACGTCATCTACCTGGCGGCCGTCGTCTTGGTGGGCGCGCCACTCGAGCTGGCCATCGCCTGCGGCTTCGGCTTCTTCTTCATGGAGTACGTCCGGGCCCGCGCCGGCAACGCCGGCGGTGACGAGGTCGGCCGCATCACCCTGGCCGAGCGGCCGCAGCGGGTCATCTTCCTGTCGGCCTCGATCCACTTCGGCGGCGTCTTCCTCGACCAGCGCGAGCTGGTCGCCACCACCGGGATGGCGGTCATCACCGCGATGACCGCGTTCGCGATCGTCCAGCTGCTGGTGACCGTCCGCCGCCAGCTGCTCGCCCTGCCCGCCACCGAGCTCGTCACCGCTGTCAAGGAGTCCTGATGCGCGTCCTGCTGACCGGTGCCCACGGCAAGGTCGGACGGGCCGCGTCGACGGCGCTGCTCGCCGCCGGCCATCGGGTGACCGGCGTCGACCTCGCCCCGCCCGTCTTCGAGCGCGACCTGCCTGGGCAGGCGCGCTACGTCCGTGCCGACCTCACCGACGCCGGCGCGGCGTACGCCGTCGTGCGCGGCCACGACGCCGTGGTGCACGCGGCGGCGATCCCGGACCCGCTGCACGACGTGCCGCACGAGGTCTTCGGCAACAACCTGATGTCGACCTTCAACGTGCTCGAGGCGGCGGTGCGCTGGGGCGTGACCCGCTTGGTGAACATCTCCTCCGAGACCGTGCCCGGCTTCTTCTTCCCGGAGCGGCCGCTGCTGCCGGCCTACGTCCCGGTGGACGAGGACCACCCGGTGCTGCCCCAGGACCCGTACGCCCTGGCCAAGCACTTCGGCGAGCAGCTCATGGACGCCGCGGTTCGGCGCTCGGACCTGCGCTGCACGACGATCCGGCCGAGCTGGGTGCAGAACGCCGACAACTACTCGCGCAACCTCGGCCCGATGCTGCGCGACCGGTCCGAGCTGTCGGCCAGCCTGTGGTCCTACATCGACGCGGAGGACCTCGCCGACGCGATCGTCCTGGCGGTCCAGACTGACCTGCCGGGCCACGAGGTCTTCTACATCGCCTCGCCGGACAACGTCGGCGGTCGCGACCTGGCGGCGGCCGTGCGCGAGCACTACGGCGCGGCGATCCAGGTGCGCGAGCTGTCACGGCCGGACGCTTCGGGCATCTCCAGCGCCAAGGCCGAGCGGCTGCTCGGCTACCGGCCCACGCGGTCGTGGCGCGACCACCTCACCGAGCGGGGCGAGCCGCTGCGCTAGCCGGCGCTGTGCTCATCGCCCCATCCTCGCGCAGAGGCGGCCCGGGTCGGGGTCAGCGGCGCAGGCGGGCAGCGGTGAGCGCTCCTGCGAAGCCGGTCACCGCGGCGGCCGCGGCGGCGTAGAGCTCGTCGCCGACGAAGGGGATGAAGAGCGTCGACAGCAGCAGCGCGCCGAGCACGCCCAGGTGCAGCCCGGCACGCACCGCGAGCGCCCGTGGCCGGACCCCGCGAGGGACCGGCTCGACGATGCCGAGCGTCGCGTCCATCCGCCCGCTCAGCCGGCGCAGGCGCGAGGAGGCGAGCACCCCCGGCACCGCACCCGCGACGGCCCCGACCGCGGTCGAGGTCGGCTCGCCGAGCCCGACCAGCACCAGGACGACGGCGAAGAAGGCCAGCAGCAGCAGGCGCTCCGGGCGGCTCACGCCGGCCCCACCAGCCCGGCGACGATCTGGGCCGACAGGGTGACGAGCGGCAGCCCGCCGCCCGGGTGCGACGAGCCGCCGACGAGGAACAGGCCGGGCACGGGGGAGCGGTTCGCGGGCCGGAGGAAGGCCGCCGAAGCCCCGTTGCTGGAGGTGCCGTAGATCGCGCCGCCGACGGCGCCGGTCCGCTGCTCGAGGTCGGCCGGTGACAGGACCTGTGACCACCGGACCCGGTCGCGCACCGGCAGACCGCGCTCGGCGAGCAGGTCCAGCAACCGCTCGGCATACCCGTCGGCGAGGCCGGGGGCGCGCCAGTCGACCGCGCCGGGACCGGTTCCGTGCCGCGGTGCGTTCACCAGCACGAACCACGCCTCGTGGCCGTCGGGGCGCACGGCCGGGTCGTCCGGGGCGCTGATGTACAGCGTGGGGTCGGGGACAGGCTGGGCGGGGTCGCCGAAGACGGCGTCGAACTCCGCGTCGTAGTCGGCCGGGAACAGCACGTTGTGGTGGGCCAGGCCGGGGGTGCGCCCCTCCACCGCCAGCAGCAGGACGAAGCCGCTCAGCGAGGCCGTCGCGCGGGACAGCCGCCGAGCGGCCGCGGGCGCGTCGACCAGCTCGCCGTAGACGTGCGCGGCGTCGGCGTTCGCGACGACGACGTCGGCCGGCAGCCGCTCGCCGTCCGCGAGCAAGACCCCCGACGCCCTGCCGGCGGTGGTCTCGATCCGCTCAACCCGCGCCCCGGTCCGCACGACGGCGCCGAGTGACTGGGCGCGCTCCTGCACCGCGAGCCCGAGCCGGTGGAGCCCGCCGGGGACGTACCAGCCGCCGTACGCCTGCTCGACGTACGGGACGGCTGCCAGCGCGGCGGGCGCGCGTCGCGGGTCGCTGCCGGTGTAGGTGGCGTAGCGGTCGAGGGTGGTCCGCAGCCGCGGGTCGCGCAGGTGCCGGCGGCCGAGCGCGCGCAGCGACTGCCACGGCGCGATCGCGGCGATGTCGCGCGGCTGCCGCAGCGCCAGGCGCGCCACCGCCGACCGCCCGTCGAGCGAGGACTCCAGGAACGGCCCGCGGCTGGCCCGCCAGACCCGGCCGGCCCGCTCGGTGAACGCCCGCCAGTCATCGCCGCTGCCCGGTGACAGGGCGTCGAGCCGGGCGCAGTGCTCCTCGAGGTCGGAGCTGGCGTCGAAGCCGGTCCCGTCGCCGAAGCGGTAGCGCGCCAGCGGGTCGAGCGGCTCGAGCGCCAGGTCGTCGGGCCAGCCGCCGGTCGCGGCGAACAGGTCGCGGAAGACCTGCGGCATCGTCACCAGCGACGGCCCGGTGTCGAAGCGGAACGTCCCGGCGCCGGGCACGTCGGCGACGACGAGGCCGAGCTTGCCGCCGACCTCGTCGGCGGCCTCGCAGACGGTGACGGCGTGGCCGAGTGCGGCGAGCCGGGCGGCCGCGGCCAGTCCGCCTACGCCCGCCCCGACGATCACCACGCGGCTCAGAGCGACCGCCCCTTCCAGGTCAGCGCACCGCGGGCGCGCTGGAGGCGGGACCGTCCGGCCAGCAGGCAGAGCAGCGCGACCGAGACCGGGTGCGCGGCCGAGGCCAGCACCGGACCGCCGGTGCGGCGGGCGCTGACCACCCGCCCGGCGACCCCCGCGGCATAGCCCAGCAGACCGGCCCGCGAGCCCCGCAGCGCGGCGACCGGCGGGACGACGTAGAGCAGCGCCATGACGGCGAGGGTGGGCAGCGGGAGGGTCCAGAGCGACTTGCCGTAGCCGTCGACCAACTCGTCCCAGGAGTCGTACATGCGCGTGGTTGCGAGCGCAGTGCCGTCGCAGACGCCGCCGGTGGAGCCGGTGCGCTTCAGGGTGCGCAGCAGCGCGACGTCCTCGATCACCTCACCCTTCACCGCGGCGTGGCCGCCGGCCCGGTCGTACGCCGTGCGGCGCACCGCCATGAGCTGCCCGTTGGCGGCCGACAGCGAGGCGCGGGCCGAGCGCTCGGCCAGGCGCAGCGGCAGGAACGTCAGCCAGGACCACTGCAGCAGCGGCTGCACGAGCACGGTCGCGCCGGGCGCCTCCTGCCGCGGGTAGGGGCTGAGCAAGTCGGTCTGCGTCGCGTCGAGCAGCGCGACGGTCGCGGCGACGGCGTGCGGGGCGAGCACGACGTCGGCGTCGACGAAGACGAGCACCTCGCTGGTGGGCGCGGCTGCGTCGGCGAGCTGCTGGCAGGCGTGCGACTTGCCGAGCCAGCCGGCCGGCAGCGGCCGACCCTGCAGCACGCGCACCCGCGGGTCGCCGTCGACGAGGCCGCGCACCAGGTCGCCGGTGCCGTCGGTGGAGCCGTCGTCGAGCACCACCAGCTCCAGGTCGACGCCGGACTGCGCGAGCAGGGCCCGCAGGCAGGGCTCGACCCGGGCGGCCTCGTCGCGCAGCGGCAGCAGGACGGACACCTGCGCGGTGGATGCGGTCGCGGTCGGTGTGCGCAGCAGTCGCG
>JAJAYV010000120.1 GCA_026786045.1 Frankiaceae bacterium
CGGCAGCTCCCCCACCCGCCCGATCCCGCGCGGACCCGGCACCCTCGCCAGCTCGAGCAGGTCGTAGGCGGGCTCCTCGTACGGGTGGGCGGTGAGCAGGGCGTGCAGGACGTCGCTGCGCCGGGCCCGCGCCAGCACCACCTCGAGGCGGGTCTCCTCCACCCACTCGACCCGGCCGACCTCGCCCACCGACGGCGAGGCCCCTTCGAGCGGCCGGAAGGTGCCGGTCCCGGTGGTCGACCAGGCGCACCGGTCGTAGTCGCCGAGCCGGCCGGCCCCCGCCGAGGCGAGCGCGTCGAGCAGCCGGTCGGCGTCCGCGACGGGAACGAAGACGACGAGCTTGTCCAGCGGCTCGGCCGCGGCCAGGTCGAGCGGACGCAGGTCGCGCAGGTCGAAGAGCTCGGCCAACGCGTCGGACACCCCGGGGTCGGCGGCGTCGGCGTTGGTGTGCGCGACGGTCAGTGCCGCGCCGGCGCCCACCAGCCGGTGCACGACCCGCCCCTTCGGGGTCGTCGCCGCGACCGAGGTGGTGCCGCGCAGGTAGAGCGGGTGGTGGGTGAGCAGGAGGTCGAACCCGCCGTCGACCACCTCGTCCACGACCGCCTCGACCGGGTCGACGGCCAGCAGCACCCGGCGCACGACCGCCGCCGGGTCGCCGCAGACCAGGCCGACGGCGTCCCAGTCCTGCGCCAGCGCCACCGGGTAGAGCCGCTCGAGCTCGGACAGGACATCGGCCAGGCGCGCGGTCACCGCGTCACCGTACGACCCGGGTCCGTGACGACCTGATGACGATGCACGGGAACGCCTGCGAAGCAGCCGGTCCGGTCGAATAATCATTGCCGTGGGGGGAATGCGAACGCTGCTGCGCCTGACGGCGCTCCTTGGCCTGCTGCTGCTCGGCCTGGCCGGCCTGCCCGCCTCCGCCGGACCGCCCGCGCCGATCAGCTCGTCGGTGCAGGCGTACTTCTTCGGCGACAGCCTCATGAACGGCACCGGCTCCAGCCCGACCCGTCCGGTCATGGCGCGCGTAGCCGCCGCCCAGCTCGGCTGGGAGGTCGAGGTCGACGCCTGGGGCGGCACCGGCTACACGACGACCGGCCTGTCCCCCGGCTACCTCGAGCGGCTGCAGCGGCCCGGCGCGCTGGCCGGCGACTACGACGTCGTGCTGCTGGAGGGCGGCACGAACGACGCCCGGGTCCGGTCCACCCCCGAGCAGGTGCAGGCGGCGGTGCGCGAGGTCGTGGCGTTCGTGCGCGAGCGCCAGCCGCGGGCTCAGGTCGTGCTCATGGGGGCGTACGACCCGCCGCCGCCCGGTCGGGTCGACCCGCACCGGACCGTCGTCGACGGGGCGATCGCCGATGTCGCCGCGGAGCTGGGACTGCCGTTCTTCAGCCCGATCTCGGGCGGCTGGACCCTGGGCCAGCCGCCGAGCTTCCTGCGCCCGGACAGGCTGCACCCGACCGCGTACGGCTACGGCGTGATGGGCTCGCGCCTGGCCCAGGCGCTGTCCGGCCTCATCTCCCAGATGCCCCAGACTGCGAGCAGCGCGCCGTAGACCGGCGTCGACCGGAAGACCTCGGTGGACCCAGACAGACTCGAACTGCCGACCTTCGCCTTGTAAGGGCGCTGCTCTACCAACTGAGCCATGGGTCCCGCGCCGCCCAGGCTAGAGGCTGGCGAGGACCTTGCGGTACTCGTCGGCGTCGCGCGCGTCGGGGATGCCGTTCACGACCTTCCACACGACCTTGCCGGCCTTGTCGACGATGAACGTCCCGCGCATCGCCAGGCCCGAGCCCTCGTCGAGCACGCCGTACGCCGACGCCGCCGCGCCGTGCGGCCAGAAGTCGCTCAGCAGCGGGAAGGTGTAGTCCTGCTCGGCGGCGAACCTGGCCAGCGACGGCCCGGCGTCGCAGCTGATCGCGAGCGTCTGCACGTCGTCGGAGTCGAAGTCGGCGATCTCGTCGCGGATCGTGCACAGCTCGCCGGTGCACACCCCCGTGAAGGCCATCGGGAAGAACACGACGACGACGTTCTTGCGGCCGCGCAGGTCCGACAGGCGGACCGTCTGGCGGTGCTGGTCCGGCAGCGCGAAGTCAGGGGCCTGGTCACCGATCTCAACCGTCATGAGCGCTCCTTCACGGGTCAGGGCAGGATGACCGGATGGTAGGTCCCGTCCCCGCATCCGGGCGCACCGGCGTCGCCGACTCCGACCCGTCCGAGATCGGCCGGGAGATCATCACGTGCTGGGACGAGTTCCTCGACGTCGTCCGCGACCCGGCGACCGACCTGTCCCGCCGCTCCCGGCTGTCGGGCTGGAGCGGCCGCGAGGTGCTCGTCCACCTCGGCCACTGGGACGACTCCCCCGTACTGGACTCCCTCGTCGCGTCGGCCCGCACCGGCGCGCTCGACGACAGCGCGCCGCCGGACTGCGCCAACGACGCGCTCGTCGCGGCGCACGGCGACGCGACCAACGAGCAGGTCGTGGCGGCGGTGGAGGAGGGGCGCGACCGGATCGCGGCGTTCTTCGACAGCGGCGAGGCCGCCGAGATCGGCCGGCTGCTGTCCCGCTCCACGGTCGGCCCGCTGCCGGTGCTGTCGCTGCTGCACGCCGGGACCTACGAGCTGGCCGTGCACGCGCTGGACCTCGCGCCGTGCGGCGCGCCCCGCCCGGCGACCCACCTGCTCGACCGGGGGCTCGCGGCGCTCATCGACGTGACCGGCTCGCTGTCCGCGCGGGCCGGGGTGGAGATCACCCTCGCCGGCACGACCCCCGACGGCGGCTGGCAGTTCACCAGCGGACCCGACGGCTGGACCACCGAGCGGCACCCGTCGGCGACCGTGGACGGCGTCGGCGTGCAGGCCTCCGTGACCGACCTGCTCGACGCCTCCTCCGGCCGGGCGTCGGTGCCGCAGCTGCTGCTGACCCGGCGGTTGCACGTCGCCCAGATGCAGCAGTGGATGCGGCTGGCACCGCTGCTCGAGGACGTCCCGGGGCTGCCCGGCGGCGGCGCACTGCGCACCGCGGTGCACGGCCTGTCCGGCGTGGCCGGCGTGGCCGGCGGCGTCGGCCGGGTGCTGGGCCGCTTCCGCCGCTAGGGCGCCTCCGGTTGCACCACCATCGCGACCTGCTTGCCGGCCGCGCGGGTCAGCACGACCGTGACCTCGCGCGAGCCGTTCAGCTTGAGCTGCCTGCGCAGCACCTCGGGCTCGACGGCGGTACCGCGCTTCTTCACCACCAGCGGCCCGGCGTCGTGGACCCGCAGCCGCTCGCGCAGCGCCTTGAGCCCGAACGGCAGGACCTCCAGCACCTCGAACCACTTCCCATACGGCGTGGCTGATCTCGTCTCTGCGCTGATGTAGGCGATGGTCTCGTCGACCAGCCATCCGTCGACCTGCTCGGCGACCTGGGCGACCAGGTGGGCGCGCACCACGGCGCCGTCCGGCTCGAGCAGCCAGCGCCCCGGTGGTCGCACCGGCGGCGGGGCGGTGCCGTCGTCGACGAGCACGTGCGGACCGGGCAGCAGCGTCGCCGTGGGGCCCGCCCCCGGGGGGCCCGCGGCCGGCCCCCCCCCCCCCGCCCGGCCCCCGCCCCCCCCCGCGGCCGCCCC
>JAJAYV010000121.1 GCA_026786045.1 Frankiaceae bacterium
CGCCCGTGCGCACCGTCCTCCCGGAGGTCCCCGTGCTCGTGCTCAGCCCGGCATGAGGCGTGCCGCGGCGCTCTTGGCGCTCTTCCTGCTCGCCGGCTGCGGGTCCGACGAGCCGGCCGTCGACGACGCCGAGCCGCAGTCCGTCGATGACCGCTCGAGCGCCGTCCTCGGCGGCGTGGAGCTCGAGCTCGAGGTCGCCGACGAGCCGGCCGAGCGCGCCGTCGGCCTCATGCGGCGCACCTCCGTGCCCGACGGCACCGGCATGGTGTTCCTGTTCGACGAGGCGGTCTCCACCCGCTTCTACATGTACGACGTGCCGATCCCGCTCAAGGCCGTCTTCATCCGCGACGGCGCGGTGGTGTCGTCGGTGGTGATGCCGCCGTGCGAGGAGAGCGAGCCGCGCGCCTGCCCGACGTACGGCGCCGACGGGCCCTTCGACACGGTCGTGGAGACGGCGCCCGCGACGCTGCCGGACGTGCAGCCGGGTGACCGCTTCGAGCTCGGGTCCTAGGGTCGCTGGCATGGACGCCTCAGCAGTGCAGGACGCCGTCGCCCAGCAGATGCCGAAAGCGCGGGCCGACCTCGAGGCGCTGGTGCGCATCCCGACCGTCTCCGCCGATGCGGCGCGCGCCGACGACGTACGCCGGGCGGTCGACGTGGTCGCCGGCCACGCGCGAGACGCGGGAGCCGCCGACGTGCAGGTCGTCTCGGCCGGCGGCGGTCAGCCGGCGCTCATCGCCACCTGGCCGGCGCCGGAGGGCGCGCCGACCGTGCTGCTCTACGCCCATCTGGACGTGCAGCCGACCGGGCCGGCCGAGGAGTGGACCAGCCCGCCGTTCGAGCCGACAGAGCGGGACGGACGCCTCTACGGCCGCGGTGCGGCGGACGACAAGGCCGGCGTGCTCATGCACCTGGCCGTGCTGCGCGCCTTCGGCGGGCAACCGCCGGTCGGCGTCGTGCTGTTCCTCGAGGGCGAGGAGGAGATCGGCTCGCCGACCCTGCCGGCGCTGCTCGCCCAGCACCGCGACCTGCTGCGCTCCGACGTCATCGTCATCGCCGACTCGGCCAACGCCTCGGTCGACGTGCCTGCCTTCACCACCAGCCTGCGCGGCCTGGTCGACCTGACGGTCGAGGTGCGCGTCCTCGAGCGCCCGGTCCACTCCGGGATGTACGGCGGCGCCGTGCCGGACGCGCTCACCGCGCTGTGCCGGCTGCTCACGACGCTGCACGACGACGCGGGCGAGGTCGCCGTCCCCGGGCTGCACTCCTCGACGTCTGCGGCGCCGCCACCCGAGCTCGAGGTCTTCCGCGCCGACGCGGGGCTGCTCGACGGCGTCGCGCTCATCGGCAGCGGCAGCATCCCCGAGCGGCTGTGGCACAAGCCGGCCCTCGCGGTCCTCGGCATGGACGCGCCGTCCACCGAGGACGCCAGCAACGTCCTGCTGCCGCGCGCCCGCGCCAAGGTGAGCCTGCGCCTGGCGCCCGGGCAGGACGAGCACGACGCCCTGAAGCGCCTGACTGACCACCTCGTCGAGCACGCCGTGTGGGGCAGCCAGGTCGAGGTCACCACCGGCTCCGTGGCCGGCGCCTTCGCCCTCGAGGCGGTCGGCGACGTCTACGACCTGGCCCGCGAGGCGTTCGAGACGGCCTACGGCAACGCCCCCGTGGAGGCCGGCATCGGCGGGTCGATCCCGTTCATCGCGGAGTTCGCCCGGACCTACCCGGGCGCGACGGTGCTGGTCACCGGTGTCGGCGACCCGGCCTCGCGCTGGCACGGCATCGACGAGTCGCTGCACCTTGGCATGTGGGAGCGGGCCTGCGTCGCCGAGGCCCTGCTGCTGGCGCGCCTGGCCCCGTGAGCGACGTCGAGGCGCAGCTCACCCGGGTGCTCGGGGGGTGGGCGGCGGCCTCGGTCGCGGTGGGGGCAGCCCTCGCGACGCGACCTGCCACCCGCGGCCTGTGCCTGCACGCCACCGATCAACAGGTTCACCAGGCCCACCACGCCCAGCAGCACCAGGCCCAGGGCCAGGGCCAGCGGCAGGTCGCCCTTGCTGGTTTCCAGCGCGATGGCCGTCGTCATGACACGGGTCACGCCAGCGATGTTGCCGCCGACGATCATCACGGCGCCAACTTCGGAGACAGCACGCCCGAATGCCGTCAGCAGCACGGTCACAACGCCCAGGCGTTCATGCACCAGCATCAACAAGGCCGCCTGCAGCGGACTGGCGCCCAGCGACTGCAACTGCTCGCCGCCTTCCTGCAACGCGTCCAGCACCAGGCGGCGCGACAAGGCGGCGATCAAAGGCAGCACCAGAATGCTTTGCGCAACCACCATCGCGCTTGGCGTGAACAGGATGCCGAAGCTGCCCAGCGGTCCCGATCGCGATAGCAGCAGGTACACCAGCAGCCCCACCACCACCGAAGGCAGGGCCAGCAAGGTGTTCAGCCCCCACACCAGCACGCTGTGCCCGCGGAAGCGCGCCACCGCCAGCCAGGCGCCCAGCCACAGCCCGGCGATTGCACCGATGCAGCAGGCGGCCAGGCTGACACG
>JAJAYV010000122.1 GCA_026786045.1 Frankiaceae bacterium
CGGCCGCACCGAGGCCGCCGCCGCGGCGGCGCAGCTCGAAGGCGAGGTGCAGCACGACGCGGGCGCCGGAGGCGCCGATCGGGTGGCCGAGCGCGATGGCGCCGCCGTTGACGTTGACCTTGTCTGCGTCGACGCCGAGGGCGCGGGTCGAGGCGATGCCCACGGCGGCAAAGGCCTCGTTGAGCTCGAACAGGTCGACGTCCTCGACCGTCTTGCCCTCCTTGGCCAGCGCCTTCTTGATGGCGTTGGCAGGCTGCTCCTGCAGCGAGTTGTCCGGGCCGGCGACGATGCCGTGGGCGCCGATCTCGGCGAGCCAGGTCAGGCCGAGCGACTCCGCCTTAGCCTTGCTCATGACGACGACCGCGGCTGCGCCGTCGCTGATCTGCGAGGCGTTGCCGGCGCTGATCGTGCCGTCCTTGGTGAAGGCGGGCTTGAGCTTGGCCAGCGACTCGGCGGTGGTGCCGGGGCGCACGCCCTCGTCCTCGCGCACGACGACCGGGTCGCCCTTGCGCTGCGGGATCTCCACGGGGACGATCTCCTCGTCGAAGCGGCCCTCCTTGATGGCGGCGGCAGCGAGCTCGTGGCTCCGGGCGGCGAACTCGTCCTGCTCCTCGCGCGTCTGCGGCGCGAAGTTCTTCTGGTGGCGTTCGGTGCCCTCGCCCATCGGGACCTTGTCGAAGGCGTCGAACAGGCCGTCGTGGAAGGTCGCGTCGACGATCTCGGCGTTGCCGTAGCGGTAGCCGGCGCGCGCCTTCGGCAGCAGGTACGGCGCGTTGGTCATCGACTCCATGCCGCCGGCGACGACGACCTCGACCTCGCCCGCGCGGATGAGCTGGTCGGCCAGCGCGATCGCGTCGAGGCCGGACAGGCAGACCTTGTTGATGGTCAGCGACGGGACGTCCATCGGGATGCCGCCCTTGACCGCGGCCTGGCGGGCGGTCATCTGGCCCTGACCGGCCTGCAGGACGTGTCCCATGATCACGTAGTCGACCTGGTCGCCGGTGACGCCGGAGCGCTCGAGCGCGCTCTTGATGGCGACCCCGCCGAGGTCCATGGCCGAGAGGTCCTTAAAAGCCCCCGACAGCTTGCCGATGGGCGTGCGTGCGCCTGAGACGATGACGGACGTGGTCACGGGGTGCCTCCGAGGAGCGGTTCGGGGTGGTGCTGCGACGATACAGAGCAACGCCCCGCCGCCTCGAAGGAGTCCGTCCCCGTGAACCTGCCGCCCGCCCGCATCCTCGGCATCGACCACGTCGGGATCGCCGTCGCCGACCTCGACGCCGCCATCGCGATGTACGAGAGCGCGTTCGGCATGCGGTGCGTGCACACCGAGGTCAACGAGGAGCAGGGCGTGCGCGAGGCGATGCTCGAGGTCGGCGACTCCGGCTCCTACCTCCAGCTGCTCTGTCCGCTGTCGCCGGACACGACGATCGGGCGCTTCCTCGACAAGAACGGCCCCGGCATCCAGCAGATGGCCTACCGGGTCGACTCGATCGACGAGGTCAGCACCCACCTGCGCAGCCAGGGGCTGCGACTGCTCTACGACGAGCCCAAGAACGGCACCGCCGGCAGCCGGGTCAACTTCGTCCACCCCAAGAGCGCCGGCGGGGTGCTCGTCGAGCTGGTCGAGCCCGGCCCGGACGGCATGAGCCACTAAGCCACGACGTCAGGGCGGTGCGTCCGGGCGGTTGCGCCCCAGCGCGTCGTGGCTGGTCACCCATTCACCGGCCAGGATCGCCGAGGTGAGCGAGATGTCGCCGGCGAGCACGGTGGCCGCGCAGATCTCGGCGAGCTTGTTCACCTTGCCCTTGCCGTAGCAGCCGAGCAGCTCGAGCGACTCGCGCTGCGTGGGCAGCCCCGTGCCACCGCCGTACGTCGCGACGATGAGCGAGGTCAGCGTCGTCGACCAGTAGTAGTCGCCGTTCTCGCGCAGCTGGGTGTAGGTGACTCCGGAGTGCGACTCGCTGATGTTGGCGACGTCCTGGCCGGTGGCGATGAAGATCGCGGTGAGCGCGTTGGCGGCGTGCGCCCCGTTGTAGGCGGCACCGGACAGCAGCGCGCCCACCATGCCGATCTGCCGGTACTCGAAGACCTGCCGCGTCGAGACCCCCATGACCCGCTGCAGCACCGCGTCGGGAATGACCGCCTCGGCCACCACGCGCTTGCCGCGGGTGAGCAGCATGTTGATGTGCGAGTGCTTCTTGTCGGTGTCGATGGCGCCGGACAACAGGTAGCGCGGCCGGTCGGGGTGGTTGTCCCGGATCCACTCGCAGGCCGCGAGGGTGGCCTTGCCGGTCATGTTCTGCCCGGCCGCGTCGCCGGTCGTGTAGTTCACGCGCAGGAAGCGCAGGCAGCCGATCTGGTACTGCCCGATGTAGGTGAGCCGGCCGAAGCTGGTGGTCGCCTCGGCGGCGGCGCGGATCGCGTCGGTGTGCTCCTCGACCCACGCCCCGAACTCGCGGGCCTGCAAAGCATCTTCGAACAGGAAGACCGGCGCCCGTTGCATCGAGTCCTCGACCACGGTCGCGCGCACCCCGCCGCACACCCCGAGCAGCCGCATGCCCCGGTTGTAGCTCGCCACGAGCGTGCCCTCCGTGGTGGCCAGCGGCACGTAGAAGTCGCCCCGCGCGTGCTCCCCCTCGATCCGCAGCGGGCCGGCCACGCCGACGGGCACCTGGGCCACCCCGGTGAAGTTCTCGATGTTGCCCGGCAGCAGGCCGGGGTCGATCGAGTAGCTGGACGTGTGGCGCAGGTCGGCCCCGGTGCGCTCGACGAGGAAGTCGCGCCGGCGGGCGGCGAGCTCCTCGGTGTAGTCGCCGGCCGGGTCGCGCGGGACCCGGGCCCGGGCCCGCTCCTCGTCGGTGGGCGGCGGCGAGTCGGGAGCGGACGAGTCGGTGGCGGTCATGGGTCCTCCAGCGGGTCGCTGCACCAGCCCTACCGCGGCGTGGCCCACATCACACCTCGCGGTGACCGGCACACCCCCCGACCGGCCGCCGGCTACCCGTCGGTAGCCTCCGCGTCACCACCGAGACCCCAGGAGCACCCGCGTGAAGCAGATCCTCGAGGCCATCCAGAGCGGCGACGCGTCCGCGGTCCAGGGCCTGTCCGTCCCCGAGAGCTACCGGGGCGTGGTGGTCCGCAAGGACGAGCAGGGCATGTTCGAGGGCCAGGCCACCAAGGACAAGGACCCGCGCAAGAGCCTGCACCTGGACGAGGTGCCCACCCCCGAGCTCGGCCCGGGCGAGGCGATCGTCGCCGTCATGGCCAGCTCGGTGAACTTCAACACCGTCTGGACCTCGATCTTCGAGCCGGTCTCCACCTTCGGTTTCCTCGAGCGCTACGGCCGGCTGTCCGAGCTCACCAAGCGGCACGACCTGCCGTACCACGTGGTCGGCTCCGACCTGTCCGGCGTCGTGCTGGCCGTCGGGACGGGCGTCACGAAGTGGAAGGCCGGCGACAAGGTCGTCGCGCACTGCCTGTCGGTCGAGCTCGAAGACCCGCAGGGCCACGACGACACGATGATGGACCCGCAGCAGCGCATCTGGGGCTTCGAGACCAACTTCGGCGGCCTGGCCGAGCTCGCGCTGGTGAAGTCCAACCAGCTGATGCCCAAGCCTGAGCACCTCACCTGGGAGGAGGCCGCCGCCCCCGGCCTGGTCAACTCCACCGCCTACCGCCAGCTGGTGAGCAGGAACGGCGGCAACATGAAGCAGGGCGACACCGTCCTGATCTGGGGCGCCAGCGGCGGCCTGGGCTCCTACGCCACGCAGTACGCCCTCAACGGCGGCGCGATCCCGGTCTGCGTCGTGAGCTCGCCGGAGAAGGCCGAGATCGTCCGGCGCATGGGCGCCGAGCTGGTCATCGACCGCAGCGCCGAGGACTACCGGTTCTGGAAGGACGAGCACAACCAGGACCCCAAGGAGTGGCAGCGCTTCGGCAAGAGGATCCGCGAGCTCACCGGCGGCGAGGACATCGACATCGTCTTCGAGCACCCCGGCCGCGAGACCTTCGGCGCCTCGGTCTACGTGACCAAGAAGGGCGGCACGATCACCACCTGCGCGTCGACCAGCGGCTACCTGCACCAGTACGACAACCGCTACTTCTGGATGAACCTCAAGCGGATCGTCGGCTCGCACTTCGCCAACTACAAGGAGAGCTGGGAGGCCAACCGGCTCATCGCCAAGGGCCTGATCCACCCGACCCTGTCCAAGGCCTACAGCCTCGAGGACACCGGCCAGGCGGCGTACGACGTCCACAAGAACCTGCACCAGGGCAAGATCGGCGTGCTGTGCCTGGCGCCCGAGGAGGGCCTGGGCGTCGAGCCCTCCGCGCAGGAGTTCCGCGCCAAGCACCTCGACGCGATCAACCGGTTCCGCGACGTCTGACGCACTGTCCGTGAAGGGGTGTGGCGGTGCGGGTCCGCAGGCCCCGCGGGTGGTAGACCAGGCACCATGACGACGGCTGACTTCCCGGACGACCTGGTGCCCCTGCAGCAGACCGCGGAGGCGAGCGGGTTCGACGTCGTGCTGCGCGGCTACGACCGACGCCAGGTCGACGACTACCTCGACCGGGTCGAGGTGGCGCTCACCGAGGCCGACGAGCGGCACGCCCAGGACGGCGAGCGAATCACCGCACTCGAGAAGCAGGTGGCCCAGGTCCAGCAGGAGCTGGCCGACAGCGCGCGCCGCGCCTCCGGCCAACCCGAGCCCGCGTCGCTGCTCACCGCCCGGCTGGCGGAGATGCTGCGCTTGGCCGAGCAGGAGGCGGCGGCGATCCGTGCGGAGGCCACGGCCGAGGCCGAGGGCGTCGTGGGCGTCGCCAAGTCGCAGGCCGCCCGAGAGAGCAGCGAGCGCGACGCCGCGCTCCGTAAGCGCGAGCAGGACGTCGCCCGCGCGGCCGAGACCGCCGAGAGCTCGACGCTGCAGGCGCAGAAGGACTCCGAGGCGCTGCGGGCACGCGCGCAGACCGAGGCCGACGAGCTGCGCAAGGCCGCCGAGCAGGAGGCCCGCACCGTGCGCGGCGACGCCCGCACCGAGGCCGAGAAGGTCGTCGGGCAGGCGCGCCAGGACGTCCAGGTGCTGCACGAGCAGGCCCGCCAGGAGGCCGCCGCGATGACCGCCGAGGCGGGCCGCCAGGTCGAGGAGCTCTCGGCCCAGCGCAACGCGATCGCCGGTCAGCTGCAGAACCTGCGCGACGCGGTCTCGGCTGCCGTCGCGCCGCTGGGGGGCTCTCCGGTGCAGGCGGGAGGCGGTTCCGTCCGCGTCCCACCCCGTGACTAGCGACCTGCATGGCTGACCGGCCGGGGGCAGGTGAGGAGCCGGCGGACGCCCTGCCGGACCTCGAGGCCGTGGTCGAGCAGGTGGTCGACGAGCAGGTCGGCGAGGTCGAGCGGGTCGTCGCCGAGCGGGCCGCGTCGGCAGAGCGGGCCGAGGCCGGGGCGACC
>JAJAYV010000123.1 GCA_026786045.1 Frankiaceae bacterium
GAGCAAGCGGTGAAGGAGCTGCTGTCCGTCTCCTCCCCCACCGCCTCGGCGAAGGCCGGCGACGAGAAGGTCAACCGCTGGGTCGGGGTGCGCGAGGACGGCGCGCTGATCGCCTGCGCCGCCGACACCAGCGGCGCAACCGGCGTCGGCCACCTGTCGTCTATCGCGGTCCGGCCCGAGCACCGCGGCCGCGGCCTGGCGAAGGCGGTCACCGCCGCGCTGACCCGCACCCTGCTGGCCGAGGGCTGCGACCTGGTGACCCTCGGGATGTACGCGAGCAACGACGCGGGCCGGGGCGTCTACGACGCGCTGGCCTTCGCCGACGAGCACCGCTTCACCAGCGGCCCGCTGCAGGTCCGCGGCCGCTGGTAGCCGCCGCGCCGCCGGTTGCCAAGGTCTTTGGAGGATCCACAGGACCCCGCTCCTGGGGATGCTCCGAAGATCTTGACGCGAGCAGCTGCTCGAGGTGCGACCACAGCGCGACGGTCTCCAGCACCGTCACCGCGTGCGGCTGGTCCTGCGTGACGGCATTGGGGACGGCGACCGCCGACAGCCCGGCGGCGTGGGCGGCCGCCACCCCGTTGACCGAGTCCTCCACGACCAGGACGTCCTGCGGCGGCAGGCCGAGCCGCTCGAGCGCCGCGAGGTAGAGGTCGGGGTGCGGCTTGGCCCGCTCGGCGTCCTCGCGCGTGACCGTGAAGGCGAAGCGCTCCAGCAGCCCGAGCCGCACGAGGTGGCCGTGCACCCAGTAGGCAGGGGAGCTGGAGACGACGGCGACGACCAGCCCGCAGTCCTCGGCCCGGTCGAGCACGTCCTCCAACCCGTCGCGCAGCGGCAGCGCGCCGACCAGCGACAGCTCGTGCTCGCGGCGCAACGCGTGGGCGGACTCGCGGTCGAAGCCGTCACCGACCAGCTCGGCCAGCGCGTCGTAGCGGGCGTCGACGTCGCCGCCGACGGTCTCCAGCCAGCGCGACAGCTCCAGCTCGTGGCCGCTCGCGTCGTACAGGTGGTGCCAGGAGGCGAGCACGGTCGACTCGGTGTCGACGAGGGTGCCGTCGAAGTCGAACAGCAGCGCCCTGACTCTCAGTGCCCGGCCTCGTCCCAGGTGCGCCCGACGCCCACGCTCACGTCGAGCGGGACCGACAGCGGGTAGGCCTCGCCCATCTGGGTGCGCACCAGCGCCTCCAGCGCCTCGCGCTCGCCCTCGGCCACCTCGAGCACGAGCTCGTCGTGGACCTGGAGCAGCAGCCGCGAGCGCATCCCGCCCGTCTTCAGCGCGTGCGACACCCCGAGCATGGCCAGCTTGATGATGTCGGCGGCGCTGCCCTGGATCGGGGCGTTGAGCGCCATCCGCTCGGCCATCTGCCGGCGCTGGCCGTTGTCGCTGGTGAGGTCGGGCAGGTAGCGGCGGCGGTCGAGGATGGTCGAGGTGTAGCCGTCCTTGCGGGCCTGCGCCACGACGTCACGCAGGTAGTCGCGCACGCCGCCGAACCGCTCGAAGTAGGCCGTCATCTGCTCCTTGGCCTCGTCGGTCGAGATCCGCAGCTGCGCGGCCAGGCCGAACGCCGACAGCCCGTAGGCCAGGCCGTACGACATCGCCTTGACCCGGCGGCGCAGCTCGGGGTCGACCTGCTCGACCGGCACGCCGAAGGCGCGCGACGCGACGAAGGTGTGCAGGTCCTCGCCGGTCGCGAAGGCCTCCTTCAGCCCGGCGTCGTCGGACAGGTGGGCCATGATCCGCATCTCGATCTGGCTGTAGTCGGCGGTCATGAGCGCCTCGTAGCCGTCCCCCGCGACGAAGCCCTGGCGGATCTCGCGGCCCTGCGGGGTGCGGATCGGGACGTTCTGCAGGTTCGGGTTGTCGCTCGACAGGCGTCCGGTCGCCGCGACCATCTGCTTGAAGGTGGTGTGGATGCGGCCGTCGTCGGCGACCGTCGGCAGCAGCTGCTTCTCCACCACCATGAGCAGCCGGGTCATCTCGCGGTGCAGCAGCAGCGCCTCGATGACCGGATGGGTGCCGATGAGGTTCTGCAGCGCGTCGGCGTCGGTGGTCCACCCGGTCTTGATCTTCTTGGTCTTCGGCAGCCCGAGCTCGTCGAACAGCAATGCCTGCAGCTGCTTGGGCGAGCCGAGGTGGAACTCGTGGTCGACGGTGGCGTAGGCCTGCTCGGCGGCGTCCTTCACCTGCTCCCGCAGCCGGCTCTCCAGCCCGACGAGGTGGTCGACGTCGGCGGCGATGCCGGTGCGCTCGCAGTCGGCGAGCACCGCCACGAGCGGCAGCTCGAGGTCGCGCAGCAGCGCGGTCGCACCGCGCCGCTCGAGGTCGGCGTCGAGCGCGACCGCCAGGTCGGCCACCGCTCTGGCGCGCACCGCGACGTCGGCGGCGCCGGCGTCCTGCTCCTCGCCGTCGAAGGACAGCTGCCCGTCGTCGGTGTGCTCGGCGCGCAGCTCTCGGCGCAGGAAGCGCAGCGACAGGTCGGCCAGGTCGAAGACCCCCTGTCCCGGCAGGGCGAGGTACGCCGCGAGCGCGGTGTCGCTGGTCAGGCCGTTCACGGTCCAGCCGCGGCAGGCCAGGGCCAGGAGCGGGCCCTTCGCGTCGTGCATCGCCTTCTCGACGGAGGCGTCGGCCAGGAACGCGGCCAGTGCGGCGTCGTCGTCGGCGTTGGTGGCGGTGAGGTCCACAAAGGCGGCGCCCGCGGCGGACTCGCCGTCGTCGGGCCTGCTCGCCGGGGCGAGCCCCAGCCCGTTGGCGTCACCCGTCCCGCGGCTCCACGAGCCGCGCACGTGCACCCCGACCCGCGCCCCGGCCGGCAGCCCGTCGACGTAGGCCCGCACCTGCCCCGGCCCGAGGACGGTCTGCTCGACGTCGAAGCCCTGGTCGGCCTCGGGCTCGACGGCCGACAGGGTGGCGTAGAGCCGCTCGCGCAGGACCCGGAACTGCAGCGCGTCGAATACCTCGTGCACCTCCTCGCGGTCCCACTGACCGAGCCGCAGGTCGCGCGGGTGCACGTCGAGCGGGACGTCGCGGACCAGCTCGGTGAGCTGGCGATTTCTCAGCACGGAGGCGACCCCGGCGCGCAGGTTGTCGCCGACCTTGCCCTTGACCTCGTCGACGTGGTCCACCAGCGACGCGACGTCGCCGTACTGCTGGATGAGCTTGGTCGCCGTCTTCTCTCCCAGGCCGGGGATGCCCGGGAGGTTGTCGCTGGGATCGCCCCGCAGCGCAGCGAACTCGGGGTACTGCGCCGGCGACAGGCCGTACTTCTCCTGCACGGCGTCGGGCGTCATCCGGCGCATGTCGGACACGCCGCGGGCGTTGTAGAGGACGGTCACCCGGTCGCTGACGAGCTGGAAGGCGTCGCGGTCGCCGGTGACGATGAGGACGTCCATGTCGTCGGCCTGCGCCTGCGTGGCGAGCGTGGCGATGACGTCGTCGGCCTCGAAGCCCTCGGCGCAGACGATCGGGATGCGCAGCGCGTCGAGCACCTCGCGGACCAGCGACACCTGGCCCTTGAAGTCGGTGGGGGTCTCGGCGCGGCCGGCCTTGTAGTCGGCGTAGGTCTCGGTGCGGAAGGTCGACTTGGAGACGTCGAAGGTGACGGCCACGTGGCTGGGCGACTCGTCGCGCAGGACGTTGATGAGCATCGCCGTGAAGCCGTAGACCGCGTTGGTCGGCTGGCCGGTGGTGGTGGAGAAGTTCTCGACCGGCAGCGCGAAGAACGCGCGGTAGGCCAGCGAGTGGCCGTCCAGCAGCAGCAGCCTCGCGCGGTCCGGCGTCGTCTCGTCCTTCTTCGCAGCAGCCACGCGCCGAGTCTAGGGAGCGGGCTCGACCTCGGCGGGGCCCAGCGGCGCGGACGGCCGGCGGCCGACCCGGCCGGGGCGGCGGCGCAC
>JAJAYV010000124.1 GCA_026786045.1 Frankiaceae bacterium
AGCCGGACCCGGACGACCGCCCCGCCTGCGAGGTAGGCCAGCGCGACGCCGTCGGGGACGTCGACGGCCGCCTCGACCAGCTCGGCCACGGCGCTCTCGCCCAAGCCGGCGCAGTGCAGGGTGCGGGTGACGACGACCGCGCCGCTGCGTGCGGCGAGCTCGTCGAGGATGCCGTCGCCCATGACGGCGGCGAGCTCGTGCGGCGGGCCGGGGAGCGCGAACAGCAGCTGCTCGCCGAGCTCGACGCGGAGCCCGGGGGCGCTGCCGACGGGGTTGTCGAGGGCCCGCGCCCCGCGGGGGACGTCGGCCTGCCGCAGCACGGCCGCGGGCAGGGCGGTGTATCCGTACGCCCGGAAGCGCGCGACGAGCGAGGCCTCGAGCGCGGTGTCGCGGTCGAGGGGGACGCCGGCGACGGCGGCGACCGCGTCACGGGTGAGGTCGTCGACGGTCGGGCCGAGCCCACCGGTCAGCACGACCACGTCGGCGTCCTCGAGCGCCCGGCGGACGGCGGTGACGATGCGGTCGACGTCGTCGCCGACCATCGCGGAGTGGACGACCGGCGCGCCGACGGCGGCCAGGTGGGCGCCGAGCCAGGCGGCGTTGCCGTTGACGATGTCGCCGAGCAGCAGCTCGTCGCCGACGGCGACCACGGCCGCCCTCACGAGCGGGCCCGCTGCCGCTTCATGTCGGCCCGCGCCGAGGTGGTGCGCAGGACCAGCGCCTTGGCCACGATCTCCACGCCCGTCACGACCGTGAGGACGACGGCCGCGACCATGACACCGACGGCCACCGTGCGCAGGCCGCCAGTGAGCGGCAGCAGGTAGAGCGTGATGGCGAGGGTCTGCAGGACCGTCTTGAGCTTGCCGCCGCGGCCGGCCGGCATGACGCCGTGCCGGATGACGACCAAGCGCAGGACGGTCACGCCGACCTCGCGCACCAGCACCAGGACGGTGACCCACCACGGCAGCTCGCCCAGCAGCGACAGGCCGACGAGCGCGGCCCCGATGAGGGCCTTGTCGGCGATCGGGTCGGCGAGCTCACCGAAGGCGGTGACCAGCCCGCGGCTGCGCGCGATCTGGCCGTCGACGCGGTCGGTGAACGCGGCCAGCAGGAACACCCCGGCGGCCGCCAGGCGCAACCCGCTGTCCTCCCCGTCGCGGGCAAGCAGCAGGACGAGGAAGACCGGCACGAGCAGCAGGCGCAGGACGGTGAGGTAGTTGGCGAGGTTCCACGAGCTGACCACCGCGCCGGACCCGTCCCTCGGGCGGCTGCTCACGCGAGCGCGGCCGCCGGCCGGCGGGCCGGGCTGTGCAGCTCCACGAGCTCGGCGACGAGGTCGACGCCCTCGCTGGCGACGACCCGCGCCCGCACCAGGTCGCCGGGCACGAGCACGTCGGTGCCCGGGCCGGTGAGGGTGGTGGCGCCGTCGACCTCGGGGGCCTGACCGGCGGTGCGACCCTCGACGGCCCCGTCAGTCCCCGACCCCGTCACGGCGTCGACGAGCACCTCGACAAGCTCCCCCACCCGATCCTCGGCGCGCTGGCTGGTCAGCTCCTCGACCAGCTCGGTGAGCCGCGCGACGCGGGCCTCGACGACGTCCTGGGGCAGGTGGTCGGGCAGGTGCTCGGCCTCGGTGCCGTCCTCGTCGGAGTAGCCGAAGACCCCGACGGCGTCCAGTCGCGCCGCGACGAGGAAGCGCTCGAGCTCGGCGACGTCGTCCTCGGTCTCGCCGGGGAACCCGACGATGACGTTGCTGCGGACGGCCGCGGTCGGGTCGCCCGCACGGATCGAGTCGAGCAGCGCGAGGAAGCTCTCGGTGCTGCCGAAGCGCCGCATCCGGCGCAGCACCGTCGCCGAGGAGTGCTGGAAGCTCATGTCGAAGTACGGCGCGACGCCGGCGGTGCCGGTGAGCACCTCGACCAGCCCGGGCCGCATCTCGGCCGGCTGCAGGTAGCTCAGCCGGACCCGCTCGATCCCGTCGAGCGCCGCGAGCTCCGGGAGCAGCGTCTCGAGCAGCCGCAGGTCGCCCAGGTCCTTGCCGTACGACGTGCTGTTCTCGCTCACCAGGACCAGCTCGCGCACGCCGTGCTCGGCCAACCAGCGGGCCTCGGCCAGGACGTCGGAGGGCCGGCGGCTGACGAACGAGCCGCGGAAGCTCGGGATCGCGCAGAAGGCGCACCGGCGGTCGCAGCCAGAGGCGAGCTTCAACGGCGCGACCGGGCTGTCCTCGAGCCGACGGCGCACCACCTTCGGGCCGCCGGCGTGGCCGGGCAGGCCGATGTCGATCACCCCGGGCTCGACCGCGCGGGCGCGCTCGACCGGGCTGATCGGCAGCAGCTTGCGGCGATCGCCCGGGACGTGGCTGGGCAGCACGTCGCCGCGCAGGACGGCGCTGAGCGCGTCGGGCAGCCCGGCGTAGGCGTCGAAGCCGAGCACCGCGTCGGCCTCGGGCAGCTGCTCGGCGAGCTGCTTGCCGTAGCGCTCGGCCAGGCAGCCGACGGCGACCACCTTCGCGCCGGTGTCGGAGGCCGCGAGCAGGGTGTCGATGGAGTCCTTCTTGGCGCTCTCGACGAAGCCGCAGGTGTTGACGACGATGACGTCGGGCGCCTCGTCCGAGAGCTCCCAGCCGGCGGCGTCGAGCCGTCCGGCGAGCTCCTCGGAGTCCACCTCGTTGCGGGCGCAGCCGAGCGTCACCAGGGACACGCGGCGAGGGGAGGTCATCGGCCGAGTCTACGGCTCCCGCGACGACTCAAGCAGGACGCGACTCCCGACGATGCCGGGCGTGTGACGGCCAGCCGGGAGACCTCCTCCGCGACGACCGGCCTCGTCCTGGCCTTCGTGCGCGAGCACCTCGGCGAGGCGGGGGTGCGCCGGGTCGTCGAGTCCGCCGACGTGCCGCACACCCTGGCGGAGCTCAGCGAGCCCGCCCGGTGGGTCAGCTACGACACCCGGATCCGCCTGTTCGAGCAGGCCACCGCCGCGGTCGACCGGCCGGACGCGATGTTCGCCGTCGGCGCGAGCGCGCTGCGCAACGGGCTGAGCCCGACCCTGACGACCGTCCTGCGCCGGCTCGGCTCGCCCCGGCAGGTCTTCCGGTCACTGCCGCGCGCGGTCGGGAAGTTCTCCACCACCTCGACGATGCAGGTCCTCGATCTCGGCAGAACGCACGCCACGATCCGGTACGAGCTGCACGACGGCTACGCGCACTCCCGGCTGGACTGCCTCTACGCGCAGGGGCTGTTCTCCGTCATCCCGACCGTCTTCGGGCTGCCCGAGGCACGAATCCTGCACGAGGAGTGCGAGTCCGACGGCTACCCCGCCTGCCTCTACACGGTCACCTGGGCCCGCCGCTCGCGCTGGCGCCACCGGACCGAGCTGGAGGACCCGGAGCTGGCGGTCCTGCGGCTGCAGCTCGACGCGCTGCAGTCGGTCGCCACCGACCTGGTCAGCAGCGACAACGTCGAGGACGTGCTGCAGCGGATCACCGAGCGGGCCGCCTCGGCCGTGCTCGCCCCGGCCTACCTGCTGGCCGTCGAGAGCCCGCGCAGCGGCGAGCGGCTCGTCTTCAGCGCCGGCCTGGACGCCGAGCACGCCGACCAGCTCGCCGCGACGATGCTTGCCGGCGGCGACCTCGGGCCGTCCGCCGTCGTCGTCGACGTCGCCTCCACCCGTCGCCACCACGGCCGGCTGGCCGCGCTCAACGGTGAGGGCCAGACCGGCCTGGCCGACGAGCAGCGGATGCTCGCCGTCTACGCCCGGCACGCCGCCGTCGCCCTCGACCTGCTCGTCGCGGTGGAGGGCAGCCGGCGCGGCGAGGAGCGCGCCACCGCCCTGCTCGGCCTCTCGCACCAGCTCGCCACCGCCGCGAGCAGCGCCGCCGCCGCCGAGGTCGTCGCCGACGCGCTGCCCGGCATCGTCGGCTGCAGCAGCGCCGCGGTGCTGCTGTGGGACAGCTCGGCGGGCGAGCTGCGCACGGCCGCGGTCCAGGGGCTCACCCCGGACCAGGCCGGCGTGCTCCTGGCCCATCCGCTTCGCCCCGAGGACAACCCCGAGCTGGTGGACATGCTGGCCCGCCGGCAGCCCCGGGTGTTGCAGCAGGGCGAGGTCGGCCCGTCGCTGACCGCGTTGTTCGAGGCGATCGACGTCGGGACGTGCCTGGCCGTCCCGCTCATGGCCGGCGCCGACCTGCTCGGCGTCGCCACCGCCAGCTGGGCCACGGCCGAGGGCTCCCCCGGCGACCTCGGCGAGCGCACCGCGCGCCTGGCCGGTGTAGCTGACTCGGCGGCGACCGCACTCTTCAACGCCCGGCTGGTCGAGACGATCAAGCACCAGTCGCTGCACGACGACCTCACCGGGCTGCCGAACCGGGTGCTGCTCGGGGACCGCCTGGACCAGTCGCTGCGCGGCTGCTCGAGCAGAGCCGGCGTCGCGGTGCTCTTCTGCGACCTCGACCGCTTCAAGCAGGTCAACGACGTGCTCGGCCACGCCGCCGGCGACGAGCTGCTGCGCCAGGTCGCCGCGCGACTGCGCGGCTGCCTGCGCCCCGGCGACAGCGTCGGCCGGATGGGTGGCGACGAGTTCGCCGTGCTGCTCACCGACGTGCCGGACCTGCCCTGCGCCCAGGACGTCGCCCGGCGCATCGTGGCCAGCTTCGACACCGCCTTCCGGATCGACGGCCGCGACCTGCGGGTCACGACCAGCGTCGGCGTCACGCTGCACCACGGCCCCGAGGGCCGCGCCGACCGCCTGCTGCGCGCCGCCGACGCCGCGATGTACGTTGCGAAGCAGCGAGGGCCCAACCAGATCTCCTGCACCGACGAGGCTCCCGTGGTCGGCGGGGATGGGCCGTCGCTGGAGCAGGAGCTCGCCGCAGCGATCGCCACCGACCAGCTCCGCCTGTACTTCCAACCGATCGTGCGGGTCGGCGGCACCGTGCACACCGTCGTCGGCGCCGAGGCGCTGCTGCGCTGGGAGCACCCGCGGCTCGGGCTGCTGCCCCCGGGCGCCTTCCTGCCGATGGCCGAGGACAGCGGGCTGGTCGTCGAGCTCGACCTCTGGGCGGTGCGGGCCGCCTGCGCGCAGGCGTCGGTCTGGGCCCGCGACCCCGGCCACCAGCCGCTGCAGCTGTCGGTCAACCTCGGCGGCCGCACCCTGGTCGACCCGCGCCTGGTCTCGGCCGTGCGGACCGCGCTGGCCGACCACGACCTGGACCCGGGCCTGCTGTGCCTGGAGGTGGTCGAGAGCCAGTCGCTGGTCGACCTGCCGACGGTCACCTCCCGGCTGACCGAGCTGCGGCGCATCGGGGTACGGACCGCCCTGGACGACTTCGGGACCGGCTACTCCACGCTGTCCTGGCTGCAGCAGCTGCCCGTCGACCGGATCAAGCTGGACCGCACGTTCACCGCCGAGCTGCCCGGCCAGGCCGGGCGGGTGCTCGTCCGCGGTGTCGTGGCGCTCGCCGGCGAGCTCGGCATCGATCTGGTCGCCGAGGGCGTGGAGACGCTGGAGCAGCTGGAGGCGCTGCAGGAGGCCGGCTGCCGGCTCGTGCAGGGCTACCTGCTGGCCCGCCCGGCCGCCGAGCTGGTCCGCTCGGTCGCCGTGCCGGCCGCGCGGACCGCGACGGCCTGACCAGCCGTCCTCGTCGTCGCTGCCGGCCTAGTCGTCGCTGCCGGCGGGGACGTCCTCGCCGCGCATGACGGCCAGCACGCTGTCGAGCTCGTCGGGGCGGATGAGCACGTCGCGGGCCTTGCTGCCCTCGGACGGCCCGACGATGCCGCGGCTCTCCATGAGGTCCATGAGCCGGCCGGCCTTGGCGAAGCCGACGCGCAGCTTGCGCTGCAGCATCGACGTCGAGCCGAACTGCGTCGTGACGACCAGCTCCACCGCCTGGCACAGCACGTCGAGGTCGTCGCCGATCTCCTCGTCGACCTCGCGCTCCCTGGCCGGCGCGACCACGACGTCGTCGCGGAAGGCCGGCTGCCGCTGGGACTTGCAGTGCGCGACGACCGCGGCGACCTCGGCGTCGGTGACGAGAGCACCCTGGATGCGGATCGGCTTGGACGCACCCATGGGCAGGAACAGGCTGTCGCCCTTGCCGATGAGCTTCTCCGCGCCGGGCTGGTCGAGGATGACCTTCGAGTCGGTACCGCTGCTCGTCGCGAACGCCAGCCGGGACGGCACGTTGGCCTTGATGAGGCCGGTGACGACGTCGACGCTCGGCCGCTGCGTGGCGATGACGAGGTGGATGCCGGCGGCGCGGGCGAGCTGGGTGATGCGCACGATCGAGTCCTCGACGTCGCGCGGCGCCACCATCATGAGGTCGGCGAGCTCGTCGATGATGACCATGAGGTAGGGGTACGGCTGGTAGACCCGCTCGCTGTTCTCGGGCGCGACGAGCTTGCCCTCGCGCACCGCCTTGTTGAAGTCGTCGACGTGGCGGAACCCGCTGGCGGCGAGGTCGTCGTACCGCATGTCCATCTCGCGGACGACCCACTGCAGGGCCTCGGCGGCCTTCTTCGGGTTGGTGATGATCGGCGTGATGAGGTGCGGGATGCCGTCGTAGGCGGTCATCTCGACCCGCTTGGGGTCGATGAGCACCATCCGGACCTCGTCGGGCGTGGCCCGCGTCAGGATGCTGACGAGCAGCGAGTTGATGCAGACCGACTTGCCGGCGCCGGTCGCCCCCGCGATGAGGATGTGCGGCGTCTTGGCGATGTTCGCGCAGACGAAGCCGCCCTCGATGTCCTTGCCGAGCGCCACCAGCATCGGGTGATGGTCGTTGGTCGCGACGCTGCTGCGCAGGATGTCGCCGAGGCTGACGTTCTCGCGGTCGGTGTTGGGGATCTCGATGCCGACGGCGGACTTGCCCGGGATCGGCGACAGGATCCGCACGTCGGGTGACTTCACGGCGTAGGCGATGTTGCGGCTGAGCTGGATGATCCGCTCGACCTTGACGGCCGGGCCGAGCTCGACCTCGTACCGCGTCACGGTCGGGCCGCGACTGAAGCCGGTGACGGTCGCGTCGACCTGGAAGTCCGACAGCACGCCGGTGAGCGCGGCGATGACCTCGTCGTTGGCGGCGCTGCGCTTCTTCGGCGGCGTGCCGGCGGCGAGGATCTCCGGCGGCGGCAGCTGGTAGCCGCCCTCCGGCGGGGCGAGGGTGAGCTGCTCGGCGGTCTTCGGCAGCGGGGTGAAGCGCTTGGGCTCCGGCGCCGGCTCGGGATCGGGCGCGAGGGCGACCGGCTCGACGACGATCGGCGAGGCGTCCTCGGGGGTGTCCTGCTGCTCGAGCGAGCCGACCCGACGGCGCGGGCCGCGGCGGCGAAGCGGCTCGAGCGGGGGCAGCGGCTCCAGAGCCCCGGGCGCCTCCGCCGGCGCGGGCTTCTCCCGGCGCAGGATCCTGTCGCGCAGCGCCTCGAGTCTGTCGGGCACCTGGTGGATCGGGGTGGCGGTGACGACGAGCAGGCCGAAGACGGCGAGCAGCACGAGCACCGGGACGGCCAGCCAGGCGGTCAGGCCCTGCTGGAGCGGGTCGCCGAGCAGGAAGCCGACCAGGCCGCCCTTCTCGTCGCTCGCCAGGTCCCCCCCGACGACGTGGACGACGCCGAGCGCGCCGAGCGACAGGGCGAGCCAGCCGACGACGAGCCGGCCGCGGCCGCCCTTGCCGTCTGGGTGGCGCAGCACCCGCCAGGCGCCCAGGGCCAGCAGCGGCGGCAGGAGCAACGCGCCCCGGCCGAGGACGGCGGTGAGGACCTGGTCGACCTGCTCGCCCGCGCTGCCGGCGTGCCACCAGGCGCCACCGGCCGCGACGAGCGCGAGAGCGAGCAGCAGCAGGCCGAGCCCGTCGCGGCGG
>JAJAYV010000125.1 GCA_026786045.1 Frankiaceae bacterium
AGACCGCGTCCGGCGCGGGCGACCTGGGCCCCGGCGCCGACCAGGCGGTGCAGGGCGAGGGCGACGTCGGGCGGCAGGGTGGTGGCGCTGCGCAGGGTGGCGGCGCGCAGGGTGGTGGTCCAGCGCGCCTGCTCGGCCGCGAGGGCGAGCAGGCCGGTGGTGGTCTGCTCGATCCGGCGGGCGCCGAGGTCGGCCTCGCCCACGACGTCGAGCAGCTCGTAGACCTTGTCGGCGGCCACGCGCACCGAGTCGCTGCCGCGGCGGACGACGTCGACCGGCTGGAGGGGTGCCGGGACGGGCGGGGCGACCGTCGGGACGACGGGCGACGCGTCCGACGGGGCGCTCAGCACCGGGACGACGACCTCGGCGCCGTCGACGGCCGCGGCCAGTGCGAGGACGACCGGCTCGAGGTCGTCGTCGGACAGCTCCCCGCCGGGCAGGGCCCGGCCGATGGCGTCGCCCGCAGCGAGCAGCAGGTCGACCAGGTCGCGGCGGACCGGGAAGCGCCCGTCGCGCAGCGCGCCGAGCAGGTCCTCCATCGCGTGCGACACCCGCAGCACGCCGGACAACCCGAGCATCCGGGCGCTGCCCTTGACCGTGTGCGCGTCGCGGAACAGCCCGGCGACGACCTGCTTGGGCGACGAGTGGTGCTCGAGGGTCAGCAGCCCGGCCTGCATTGACGCGAGCCGCTCCTCGACCTCTGCGCGGAAGGTCGCGAGCAGCTCAGGGTCGTCACCCCACGCCGTCACGGAGCTAGCTGACCTTGAACTGCGCGATCGAGCTGCGCAGCTCCGCCGCCAGCACGTTGAGCTGGGCAGCGGCGGCGGCGGCCTGGCGGGAGCCGACGGCGTACTGGCGCGAGACGTCGGAGACCTGCGTCATCGCGGCGACGACCTGGTCCGAGGCCGACCGCTGCTGCTGGGTCGCGATCGAGATCTCCTTGGCGGCGGTGGTGGTCTCGTCGACCATGCCGCTGATGCGCTCGAGGGCGTCGACGACGCCGCGGGCGAGCTGGGTGCCGGCGCGGACCTCCTTGGCCCCCTCCTCCGACGCGATGATCGTGGAGTTGGTCTCGGCCTGGATCTCGCCGACGATCGCCTGGATCTGGCCGGCGGACTCCTGCGAGCGCTCGGCGAGCTTGCGGACCTCGGAGGCGACGACGGCGAAGCCGCGGCCGTGCTCGCCGGCGCGGGCGGCCTCGATGGCGGCGTTGAGCGCGAGCAGGTTGGTCTGGTCGGCCAGGTCGTCGATGACGCCGAGGATTCGGCCGATCTCGTGGCTCTTCTCCCCCAGCGACAGCGCGCGGGTGGCGATCCCGTCGACGCGGTCGGCGATGGTGTCCATCGAGTCGACCGACGCGCTGACGGCCGCGCGGCCCTGCTCGGCGTAGCGGAGCGTCTCGGCGGCGTAGCGGGCGACGGCCTCGGCGGTCTCGGCGATCTGGGCGGCCGTGGCGGCCAGCTCCTCGATGGTCGAGGTGGTCTCGGAGACGGCGGAGGACTGCTGGGTGGCGGAGGCGGCGTGCTCCTCGGCGGTTGCCAGCAGCTCGCCGGCGGAGGCGCCGATCTGCTCGCCGCCGCTGCGGATCTGGCCGACGAGGTCGCGCAGGTTGCTGATCGTGTGGCGGAAGGCCGTGGTGAGGCCCTGCAGCTGCTGGGTCTCGTGCTCGACGTCGACCTCGGCGGCCAGGTCGCCCCCGGCGGCGCGCTCGAGGTAGGCCGACAGCTCGCCGACGCGGGCCTCGAGGGCCTTGCGCTCCTCGCGGGCCTGGCGGCGCAGGTCCCACACCGCCGCCGACAGCGAACTGTTGAACCACGACACGATCGGGAAGGTCGCGCCGACCAGCAGCAGCGGGCCGACCGCGGCGGCGTCCAGGTTGTGGCTGAGGGCCGTCGCGACGACCAGCCCGACGCTCGCGCACAGGCCGAACAGCGAGGCCTGCACGGCTGTCATCGACACCGCTGCGAACAGCACGACGCCGAAGTAGCAGATCCAGAACGGCCCGCGGACGCCCCCCGTCACGGACACCAGAGCGGTGACCCAGACGTGGATGGACGCGCACAGCAGGGCGCGCACGACGGCGATGTTCTTCAGCACGACGGGCGAGCTCAGCGCGAGCCTGGGCAGCAGGGTGAGGAACGTCGTCACGAGGACGCCGAAGGCGGTCCAGGCGTAGACGGCGTAGAGGTGGACGGTGACGCCCTCGGGCTCGCCCAGCTGGTGCATGAGCGTCGCTGCCGCCACGCCGACGACCAGGCTCAGCCACGTCATGATCGCGGCGGCTCGGGCGAGCCTGATCGAGAAGTCCACGGGTTTGCCCTCCTACGGGTCGTGCTGGTCTCGTCGGCCGCGCGGGGCCCGGCCTGAAGCGCTCAGCCGGCGCGGCGGGCGCGGGGCAGCTGACCGGCCAGGGCGAGCACCGCGTCGAGGTCGAGCACGCCGTACGGCCCCTCGGCGTCGGTGACCTGGCCGGCGAGCAGGCCGCCGGTGCTCGCGGGCAGGTGGGCGAGCGTCGGCTCGACGGCCTCGGGGTCGAGCTGGGCGCCGCCGGCGACCTGCTCCACGAGCAGCCCGACGCGTACGCCGGCGTGCTGCAGGACGACCAAGCGGCCGCGGCGGTCGAGCGGCTCGGTGCCGGCCTGCAGCAGGCTGCGCAGGTCCAGCACGGCGAGCACCCGCCCGCGCCAGTTGGCGACGCCGGCCACGAAGGCGGGCAGCCCGGGGACCCGGGTCAGCGCGGGCGGACGGCCGACCTCGGCGACGGAGGCCATCGGCAGGGCGTAGCGACAGCCGCCGAGCCGGACGACGACGAGCTCGGCGAGGGTGTCCACGCCCTGCCCATCGGCAGGCGGGGGCCCCGGGTCAAGCGGCGGGTCAAGCGCCGGGTCAAGCGCCGGGTCAGGCAGCGGGTCGCGCCCGCCGCCGCACCGCGCCGAAGGCGACCGCGCTGGTCACCGCGCCGACCAGCAGGAAGAGCAGGCCCATCAGCGAGCCGGGCACGACGAGGTCGCCCTCGCGGCGCTGCGTCCCGAGCGCCAACGCGATGGCCACCCAGACCAGCCCGGGTCCGGCGGCGCCGACCCGCCCGTACAGCCGGCCGCCCGACCAGCCGAGCGCGGCGTTGCCGACCAGCGCGACGAGCACCGACAGCGGCACCGGCACCGTGCCGACCTTCAGCGGCACCAGGAAAGCCCCCCAGAGCGCGAGCAGCAGCGCGAGGACGAGCACCAGTGCGTACGCCGCGGCAGTCTCCCCCGGGCCGGGCTCGGCAGGCTGCGGCTCGGACATCGAGCCAGCCTAGGAGAGCCCCGTCTCAGAGCAGCGGGCGCTGCCAGGCCTCGGACTCGCGCGCCTTGTCGGTGAGGTCGACCACGCGGGGGGCCGCCGCGGCCGCCTCCAGCACGTCGGTGATCTCGCGGCCGACCAGCTCCTCGTGCTCGAGCAGCGCGTCGCGCAGCGCCTCGACCAGGTGCCGGTTCCGCGACAGCAGCTCGCGGGCGACGGCCTTCTGCTCCTGCAGCAGCCGCTCGACGGCGTCGCGCCCGCGGTCGTCGGCCAGCACCCGGCCGACGATGTTGGTGTCGCTGAAGGAGCTGTTCTGGATCGCGGCGTAGGACAGCAGCGAGGTGTCCATGCCGTGCGCGCCGACCATCTCGGCGGCGGCGTTCGTCGCGTAGAGCAGGTCGCCGCCGGGGCCGGTGGAGACGTCGCCGAAGAAAAGCTCCTCGGCGCACTGGCCGCCCATCGCGATCTGGATGAGCGCCTGCATCTCGCTCCGCGAGCGGGTGAAGACGTCCTCGCGGTCGCCGTGGGCGAGCAGGCCGAGCGCGCTGCGGCGCTTGACGATCGTCAGCACCTCGAGCCGCCGCTCGGGCGCGGTCAGCCAGGCCAGCGTCGCGTGCCCTGCCTCGTGGGTGGCGATGAGCCGGCGCTCGTGCGGCGTGTAGGCCACCGGCTGGCCCATCCCGACCTCCTCGACCAGGCGGGCCTTCTCGACGTCCTTGTAGGTCAGCGCGGTCTCGCCGCGGCGGACGGCGTTGACGAGCGCCTCGTCGAGCAGGTGCTCGATCATGACCGGCGTGTAGCCCTGCGTGACAGAGGCGAGCGCGTCGCGCAGGCCGTCGTCGTCGAGCTCGGCGGTGTGGGCCTTGGCCTTCAGGAAGTGGTCGAGCAAGGTGCGCCGGCCGGCCTTGGTCGGCAGCTCGAAGCTCACCCGCCGGTCGAAGCGGCCCGGGCGCAGCAGCGCCGGGTCCAGGCCGTCGGCCCGGTTGGTCGCCGCGATCAGCAGGATGTTGGTCGGCACGACGTCCGGGCGCTGCAGCTGGCGGTGCGGCGGCAGCAGCAGGTTGATCCGGTCGACGAACCAGCCGCGCAGCCGCTGACCGCCGGTCGGGTCGTCGAAGGACTGCATCTGCACGAGCAGCTCGTTGACGACCCCGCCGGTCCCCTCGCTGACGAAGGCGTTCTGCACCGTCGCGCCCGAGGCCACGGCGGCGTACGACGAGGGCAGACAGGCGGTGCCGTGGCAGCCGGCGAGGACCGAGCTCAGGGGGACGAAGGGGTGGGCGCTCATCCCGCTGGCGACCGCGCCGCGGGACATCGCGATCGCGTCGATCTCCTCGATGAAGCCGATCGCGCCGCCCTCCTTGCGGGCGGCCTTGCGCAGCGCCTTGAAGTAGGAGCGGATCTTCTTGGCGGTCGCGCCGTACCACATGGACTGGAAGCTGGTCGCGCTCACGAACAGGAACGGCACCCCGGCCTCGCGGGCCATCGCCCGGGCCAGGTGGGTCTTGCCGGTGCCGGGCGCGCCCTCGAAGAGCAGTCCGCGGCGGGCGCTGCCGCCCATCTCGTCGCGGAAGGTCTTGTGCGCGAGGAACAGGTTGAGCGAGCGGACGACGTCGTCCTTGACCTGGTCGATGCCGACGACGTCGTCCATCGTCGTGGTGATCTGCTCGGGTCGGTACATCACGTGCGGCGAGCGGGCGGTCATGAGCTGCTGGCCGAACATCAGCCCGATGAGCAGACCGAAGAAGATGATGATGACGAGCAGGAACGGGTCGATCTGCGGGATCGGCACGAAGCCGCTGCCGTCGTAGCTCAGCGCCCGCAGCCACAGCACCGAGACGACCGCCCAGACCAGCACCGCGAGCTTGACCCACCGCCGCCGGCGCTGGACCTCGCGCGAGGAGCCGACGTCGGCGCCCGCCATGTCGAGCACCCCGACCCCGGCGGCGCCGATCAGCTGGTCGAGCCTCGTGGCGGGGCTGGCAGCGGCGGGGGTGCGGTCGCTCACGGAGGTCCTCCTCGGCGCGGAGCGGACAGAGCGAGCGCTCCGTCCGATGTCGAGCCCGATCCTTCCCAGTCCCTACCAGGTCGGCACTACGCAGAGTCATTGTCACCCGTTCGGCCCCTTCAGCCCGCCACGTCCGGTGACGAAGACTCCTCCTCAGGCGTCGAGCCCGGCGAACAGGTCGTCCTCCCAGCCGTGCGGCCCCGCGGCTGGCCCGCGCGCCCCCCGCGCCAGCGTGTAGTGCTCGATCCCGAACGCGCGCTGGCCGATGTTGTTCGACAGCGCGAAGAAGGGCCCGTCGACGGCGATCTGCGTCTTGTGGGCGCGCATCGCGGCGACCTTGGCCTCGAGGTGGTCGCTCGCGTCGACCGCGGTGGTGACCTGCTCGTCCGGCACCCCGAACGGCAGGTCCTCGGCCTGCTCCACCCCGAAGAAGCCGCTGGTGTCGCCGGACTCGCGCAGCAGGTCGATGCCGGCCTGCAGGACGCTGCGCGGCACCGCACCGAAGTACAGCTTGTCGGCCACCCACGGCTCGCCGAGCTCGGGGGCGTACGCCGGGTCGGCAGCGGCGTCGAAGGCCGCGACGGTGATCCGGTGCGCCTGGACGTGGTCGGGGTGGCCGTAGCCGCCGTTGGCGTCGTAGGTGACGACGACCTGCGGGCGCACCTGCCGCCACACCGCCACGAGCTCGCGCACGGCCTCGTCGACGTCGGCCTGCCAGAAGCAGTCCGGCCGCTCGTTCTGCGCGGTGCCCATCATCCCGCTGTCGCGCCAGCGGCCGGGGCCGGCCAGGAAGCGGTGGTCGGTGACCCGCAGCGCCTCCATCGCGGCCGCCAGCTCGCCGATGCGGTGCTGGCCCAGGCCGTCCTGCTGGTCGGCCGCCAGGTGCTCGAGCCCGGGCTCGAGGATCTCGCCCTCCTCGCCGAGAGTGCAGGTGACCAGGGTGACGGCGACGCCCTCGGCGGCGTAGCGGGCCATCGTGGCGCCGGTGCCGATCGTCTCGTCGTCGGGGTGGGCGTGCACGAGCAGCAGCCGACGGGGCACGTCGAGCGGGGCCATGTCGGCCTCGAAGCCGGCCTCCTCGACGGCGGTCTCGGCCTGGGCGAGCACGGCCTCGGCGCTCTGCGCCGCGACCTTCTCGCCCGGCTCCGGCGGGGGCAGGGTCGCGTCGGTCATGCACCGACCCTAGGCGCCGCCGGGTCGTGAGGTGCCCGCGCGGCGGCTCGCCCGCTCTGGCAGGCTCGCGCGGTGTCCGACCCGTCCGCTGCCGCTCCGCCGCGCAGCCTGACCCGCCAGGTCGGCTCGCTGGCGCGCCTGATGGTGGTGACGGTCGGCGCCACGGCCCTGGTCAGCGGGCTGGTCCTTGCGCTGCTGTTCCTCGTGCTGGTGCCGCAGACCGACCGGTACGCCGATGGGGCGCGCGCGGTGCGACTGGCGCACCTGGCGATGGTCGACCAGGAGACCGCGCTGCGCGGCTACCTGGCCAGCGGCGGCCGGACGCAGTTCCTCGAGCCGTACGAGCGGGGGTCGACCGCGCTGCCGCTGCGCAACGCCGAGGTGCGCGAGGCCTTCGCCGACGAGCCGGAGCTGCTGGCCTTGCAGGCAAAGGCCGAGGCCCGGCAGACCGCGTGGACCGACGGCTGGGCCGAGCAGGCGTTGCGCGGCGTGCCCGGGGACACGACCGAGGCCGACTTCCTGCGGTTCGACAAGGCGCTGTTCGACGACTACCGCGCCGCCGAGGCCGCCGTCGAGCGGCGGGCCGACGCGCTGCGCGAGGACTCCGGGCAGCGGCAGACCCGGCTGCTCGTGCTGGGCCTGGCGCTGGAGGTGCTGCTCGGCGCCGCGGTCGCGCTGGTCGTCTGGCGGCAGTTCCGGCGGCTGCGGAGCGAGGTCGTGGACCCGGTGCAGGGCCTCACCACGACCATCGCCCGGCTGCGCCAGGGCGACCTGGCCGCCCGCTCCCCCGGCACCGGCCCCGCTGAGCTGCGCGCGATCGGGACCGGTCTCGACGAGCTCGCTGGGGCGCTCGACGCCCAGCGGCACGTCGTGCACGAGCGCGAGCAGGAGTCGGTGGCCGCTCGCGCCCAGGCCGAGGAGGCGACCGACGCCAAGTCGTCCTTCCTCGCCACCATGTCGCACGAGATCCGCACGCCGATGAACGCCGTCATCGGGATGACTGGACTGCTGCTCGACACCGACCTCACGCCCGAGCAGCGCGACTTCGCCGAGACCGTCCGCAGCAGCGGCGACGCCCTGCTCGTGATCATCAACGACATCCTCGACTTCTCCAAGATCGAGGCCGGGGAGCTCGAGCTCGAGCGGCAGCCCTTCAGCGTCCGGGACTGCGTGGAGGGCGCGCTCGACCTGGTCGCCGCGCAGGCCGGCGCCAAGGGACTCGACCTCGCGTACTCCCTCGAGGACGGCGTCCCGCCGGTGCTGGTCGGTGACGTCACCCGGCTGCGCCAGGTGCTCGTCAACCTGCTCAGCAACGCGGTGAAGTTCACCGCGGCCGGCGACGTCCTGGTGACCGTCACCGCCCAGGTGGAGGGCACCGGCGCGGCGATGTCCTTCGCCGTCCGCGACACCGGCATCGGGATCCCGGCCGACCGGCTCCACCGGCTCTTCCGCTTCTTCTCCCAGGTCGACGCCTCAACCACCCGGCTGTACGGCGGGACCGGCCTGGGGCTGGCGATCAGCGAGCGGCTGACCACCGCCATGGCCGGCGAGCTCATTGTCGACAGCACCGTCGGGGAGGGGTCGACCTTCACCCTGCGGGTCCACCTGCCCCGCGGCGCGCAGACCGAGGACGCGCTGCTGCAGCCGCCGGCCGAGCTGCCCGGCCGGCGCGCGCTCGTCGTGGACGACAACGCCACCAACCGCCGGATCGTGCGCCGCCAGCTCGAGGGCTGGGGGATGCAGGTGGAGGAGCACGCCACCCCGGCCGAGGTGCTCGAGGCGGTCGACGCCGGCGGCGGCTACGACGTGGTGCTGCTCGACATGCACCTGCCGGAGCTCGACGGCCTGCAGCTCGCACAGGCGCTGCGCGAGCGACCGGCCACCCGCGACCTGCCGATGCTCCTGCTCACCTCGCTCGGGCAGCGCCCGGCCGAGGCCGCCGGGCTCGGGCTGCTGCACCTCACCAAGCCGGTCAAGGCGGGGGCGCTGCGCACCGCCGTCGGCCCCCCCCGGGGCGCCGCCCGGGCCCCCGCGGCGGGGGG
>JAJAYV010000126.1 GCA_026786045.1 Frankiaceae bacterium
TCGACGTCGTCTTCGGCACCCACAACGTCGGCTCGCTGCCGGTCCTGCTCGAGCGCGCGCGCATCGAGCAGGAGGCGCAGGTCGAGCTGCTCGAGTCGCTGGAGGTCTTCCCGAGCACGCTGCCGGCCCGCCGCGAGTCCAGCTACAGCGCGTGGGTCTCGATCTCGGTCGGCTGCGACAACACCTGCACCTTCTGCATCGTGCCGAGCCTGCGCGGCAAGGAGCAGGACCGCCGGCCCGGCGATGTGCTGCGCGAGGTCGAGGCGCTCGCCGCGCAGGGCGTGCTCGAGGTGACCCTGCTCGGCCAGAACGTCAACTCCTACGGTCGCTCGTTCGGCGACCGGGACGCCTTCGGCAAGCTGCTGCGCGCGGTCGGCGCCGTCGACGGCATCGAGCGGGTCCGCTTCACCAGCCCGCACCCGCGCGACTTCACCGACGACGTCATCGCGGCCATGGCCGAGACGCCGGCGGTCTGCCCCAGCTTGCACATGCCGCTGCAGTCCGGCTCCGACGCGGTGCTGCGGGCGATGCGCCGCAGCTACCGCAGCGAGCGCTTCCTCGCGATCCTGGACCGCGTCCGGGCCACGATCCCCGACGCCGCGATCACCACCGACGTCATCGTCGGCTTCCCGACCGAGACCGACGCCGACTTCGAGGACACGCTGCGCGTCGTCGAGGCCAGCCGCTTCGCCGGCGCCTTCACCTTCCAGTACTCCCCGCGCCCCGGCACCCCGGCCGCCGACCTGCCGCCGCTGCCCAAGTCCGTCATCACCGAGCGGTACGACCGGCTCGTCGCGCTGCAGGACCGGCTGTCGTACGACGGGATGCAGGCGCAGGTCGGCCGCGCCGTCGAGGTGCTCGTCAGCGCGGGGGAGGGGCGCAAGGACACCGGCGACCGGCTGACCGGGCGGGCCCGCGACAACCGCCTCGTGCACCTGGCTGGCGCACCGGGCGTGCGGCCCGGCGACGTCGTCGAGACGGTGATCAGCAAGGCCGGTCCGCACTACCTGGTCGCCGACGGCGCGCTGCTGTCGCACCGGCGGACGACGGCGGGTGACGGGTGGGAGGCCGGTCGTACGCCCTCGACGCCGGGCGTCGACCTGGGCATGCCCGGCATCGGGGCGCCGCCGGTCCTCGCACCGGTCTCTGCCTGCGGCTAGAGCCGCCCCGTCTGCAGGTGCTCCCCCCGACGGCCTCCGGGTGCTTCACTGCGGCCGTCCGCCCCGTGGGGGGCCGGCCGCCTGGAGGTTGCATGCCCGTTCAGGACGACGTCAACGCAGTTCGGCAGGCCGTGACGGCACTCAAGCGGGCCGTGGACGGCCTGGCGCGGCACGACGCCGACACCAACGACGTGCGCCGGCTCAGGACCGACGTCAGCCGGTTGAGCGAAGACGTCGACCTGCTCTGCGGCACGGCTGTGCCGCGCCCCGCCGAGCCGACGCAGATCGCGCCGCGGGAGATCATCGCCGACACCTCCTACGCCCACGACTTCTGGATAGACGCCGAAGACGAGGGCCTGGGCCGAGCCGACCGCCGCTAGCCGCCGCTCCCGCCGACCAGAGGGGCTCCTGCATGACTGCCACCGTCCCCCACGGGACGCGCCCACGGGATCGCGCGAGCATCGCGGCGCGGACCCTGCGCACCGACCGGTGGTGGCTGCAGCCGCTGCTGACCGTCACCGTGCTCGTCCTGTTCAGCGTCTACTCGACGGTCCGCGCTTTCGGAAACGCGAACTACTACGCCGAGCCCTACCTCTCGCCCTTCTACTCGCCCTGCCTGGCGACGAACTGCGAGGGGAGCACCTTCCCGGAGTTCATCCCGGGGACGTGGTTCATCAGTCCTGCGCTCTACATCCTGCTGGTGCCGCTGGGCTTTCGGCTGACCTGCTACTACTACCGCAAGGTCGTACTACCGGTCCTTCTGGCTGTCGCCGCCGGTGTGTGCGGTGGCCGAGCCACACGCGACCTACAGCGGCGAGACCCGCTTCCCGCTGTTGTTCCAGAACCTGCCCCGGTACTTCTTCTACGCCGGCCCGGTCTACAACGTGATCCTCACCTACGACGTGCTGCACACCTTCTGGGCACGCGACGACGGATTCGGCATGGGACTAGGCACTCTCGTGCTGCTGGTCAACGCGACGCTGCTGTCGATGTACTCGCTGTCCTGCCACTCCTGCCGACACATCGTGGGCGGCCGCCTCGTGCACTTCTCCAAGCACCCCGTGCGCTACAAGGCCTGGACCTTCGTCTCGCGGCTCAACGGCAAGCACATGCAGCTGGCCTGGGTGAGCCTGGTGTTCGTGGCCTTCACGGACCTGTACGTGCGGCTGCTGGCGACCGGTGCCTTCGACGACCCGCGCTTGTTCTGACGACAGGGGACCTGCACCGTGACCGAGCTGGAACGCCACGACTACGACGTCGTCGTGACCGGTTCCGGCGGCGCCGGCCTGCGCGCGGCCATCGAGGCTCATGAGCAGGGCGCACGCACGGCGGTGGTCTGCAAGTCGCTGCTCGGCAAGGCGCACACGGTCATGGCCGAGGGCGGCATCGCCGCGGCCCTGGGCAACGTCTACCCCGAGGACGGCTGGAAGGTGCACTTCCGCGACACGATGCGCGGCGGCAAGATGCTCAACCACTGGCGGATGGCACAGCTGCACGCCCAGGAGGCGCCCGACCGGGTGCGTGAGCTGGAGGACTGGGGCGCGCTGTTCGACCGCACGCCGGAGGGCCTGATCTCGCAGCGCGACTTCGGTGGTCATCGCTTCGCCCGGCTCGCCCACGTCGGCGACCGCACCGGGCTGGAGCTCCTGCGCACCCTGCAGCAGCGGATCGTGGCGCTCGGTGTCGACGTGTTCATGGAGTGCACCGTCACGCGGTTGCTCACCGCCGAGGACGGCAGCCTGAACGGCGCGTTCGGCTACCGGCGCGAGAGCGGCCGCTTCGTGGCCTGGCAGGCGCCGGCGGTCGTGCTGGCCACCGGCGGCATCGGCAAGTCCTACAAGGTGACCTCCAACTCCTGGGAGTACACCGGGGACGGGCACTCGCTGGCGCTGCAGGCGGGGGGCGACGCTGGTCAACATGGAGTTCGTCCAGTTCCACCCGACCGGGATGGTCTGGCCGCCGTCGGTGCGCGGGATCCTGGTCACCGAGTCCGTGCGCGGTGACGGCGGCATCCTCAAGAACGCGAACGGCAACCGCTTCATGTTCGACTACATCCCGGACTACTTCCGCAAGGAGACGGCGGAGACCGAGGAGGAAGCAGCCGCTGGTACAGCGACAAGACCAACAGCCGGCGGCCACCTGAGCTGATGCCCCGCGACGAGGTGGCCCGGGCCATCAACAGCGAGGTCAAGGCCGGCCGGGGCTCACCGCACGGCGGCGTCTTCCTCGACATCGCCTCGCGTCACGACGCGGACTACATCAAGAAGCGGCTGCCCTCGATGTACCACCAGTTCAAGGAGCTGGCGGAGGTCAACATCACCGTGGAGGCCATGGAGGTCGGGCCGACCTGCCACTACGTGATGGGTGGTGTGGAGGTCGATCCCGAGACGGCCGCGGCCGTCGTGCCCGGGCTCTACGCGGCCGGTGAGGTGGCCGGCGGGATGCACGGCTCCAACCGGCTCGGTGGCAACTCGCTGTCCGACCTGCTGGTGTTCGGCCGTCGCGCCGGCGCCGCGGCAGCCGCCCGGGCGAGCACGAGCCGAGCACCGGCGCTGTCGGAGGAGGCGGTCACCGAGGCGGCCCGCGCGGCCCTGGCGCCGTTCGAGCGGGACGGCGGCGAGAACCCCTACACGATCCACCAGGAGCTCCAGTAGGCGATGAACGACCTCGTCGGCATCATCCGCACCGCAGAGGAGATCCGGCAGGCGCTGCAGCGGATCGAGGAGCTCAAGGTGCGCGCGGGCGCGCTGACCGTCGAGGGTCACCGGCAGTACAACCCCGGCTGGCACCTCGCGCTCGATCTGCCGCACATGCTGCGCGTCTCGGAGTGCATCGCAAGGGCAGCCCTCGAGCGGGAGGAGAGCCGAGGGGGTCACACCCGCGACGACTTCCCCGGCCCGCGCGACGAGTGGGGCGCGCTCAACGTCATCTGCACGGCAGACGGCGCCGGCATCGCGCTGTCACGCAAGCCGCTGCCGGTCATGCCCGACGAACTGGCCCAGATCTTCGAGGAGACCGCGTGAGCTACGAGGCCAAGCTGCGCGTCTGGCGCGGCGACGACAGCGGCGGGGAGCTCCGAGACTTCACCGTCACGGTGAACGAGGGGGAGGTCGTCCTCGACATCCTGCATCGGCTGCAGGCGACGCAGACGCCGGACCTCGCCGTGCGGTGGAGCTGCAAGGCCGGCAAGTGCGGCTCGTGCAGCGCCGAGATCAACGGCCGGCCCCGGCTGCTGTGCCTTACCCGCATGGGGACCTTCGCCGAGGACGAGGTCGTCACCGTGACGCCGATGCGCGCCTTCCCCGTGATCCGCGACCTCGTGACCGACGTCAGCTACAACTACGAGAAGGCTTCGCAGATAGCGCCTTTCACTCCTCGCGAGCGTGACGCCGACGGCCACCACCGCATGCAGCAGATCGACGTGGAGCGCTCGCAGGAGTTCCGCAAGTGCATCGAGTGCTACCTCTGCCAGGACACCTGCCACGTCGTGCGCGACCACGAGTAGAACAAGGCCGCCTTCGCCGGGCCGCGTTACCTCATGCGGATCGCCGAGCTGGACATGCACCCGCTCGACACCGTCGACCGCAGAGCTGCGGCGGTGGACGACTTCGGGCTCGGGATGTGCAACATCACGAAGTGCTGCAGCGAGGTCTGCCCGGAGGGCATCCACATCACCGACAACGCGCTCATCCCGATGAAGGAGCGCGTCGTCGACCGCCGGTACGTGCCGCTCACCTGGCTGGGGAGCACCATCCGCCGCCGGCGGTGACCGGCGGCGGAGGGTGCCTGGCCCGCGCTCAGCCCTCCAGGCGGAAGCCGGCCTTGAGGGAGACCTGGAACGCGGCGATCTGGCCGTCCTCCACCTTGCCGCGGATGTCGGTCGCCTCGAACCACTCGACGTTGCGGACCGTGCGTGAGACGCGGGAGATGCCGGTGCGGATGGCCTGTTCGACGGAGTCCGGCGACGAGCCGACGACCTCCGTGATGCGGTAGACGTGGTCGCTCATGGGACCTCTTGGTAGGTGGGAGCCGCAGGATGCCACGCCGACACGGTCGGGCGCAGCGGTCCTCAGCCGAGATCGGCCGGCTGGGGCTGGACAGTCACCGCCTGACCGAGGCGGGCGCGCTGCCGACCCTCGACGTAGGTGGCGAGCCGGCCGAGCAGCAGATTGATCGCGATGTAGATCAACGCGATGACGACGTACATCTGGATCGGGTTGTTCAGGAACTGACGGAGCTGCCCGCCAACGCGCAACAGCTCCTCGAAGCCGATGATGAATCCCAGCGAGGTGTCTTTCAGCAGGACGACGAGCTGGCTGATCAGCGACGGGAGCATCACCCGCACTGCCTGCGGCAGCAAGACGCTGCCCAGGGTCTGCCCCCTCGTGAGGCCCACGGCGAGGGCAGCCTCGGTCTGACCCCGAGGCAGCGACAGGATGCCGGCCCGGATGATCTCCGCGATCACCGCCCCGTTGTAGAGGGTCAGGCCCAGCACCAGCGCCCACAGCGGTTGGATGCGAATCCCGAGGACGATCGGGGTCGCTAGGAAGAAGGCGAAGATGAGCAGCAGCAACGGCGTGGCCCGGAAGAACTCGATGACGGCGACGGCCGGGATGCGAACGACGCCCACGGTGGAGAGCCGACCGAAGGCCAGGACGATGCCGGTCACGGTCGCCAGGACGAGCCCGTACGCGGCCGCGGTGAGGGTGTTGCGCAGCCCCTCGCCGAGCCGCGTCCACAACTGGGGTTCCTCGACGAAAGCGCGGTAGAGGTCCCCGTCGAACTGTCCTTGGTCCGCCAGACGCTTTGCGACGACCAGCGCCAGCAGCGCGAGCAGGACACTGCCGACGATGCTTCCCACCAGCGTGCGGCGGCGGGCCCTCGGCCCTTGGACGTCGTAGAGCACGGATCCGCTCACCGTGCGACCGCCAAGGACCGCTCCAGGCGGCTGAACAGGAGGCTGGCGGCCAGCGCGAGCACGACGTATCCCAAGGCCACGGCGGCCAGCAGCCAAAGCACGGCGGAGGGGTTGTCCTCGATGAGCGAACCCATCCGCGACGTCGCCTCCGCGACGCCGAATGCCGAGGCGATCGAGGAGTTCTTCAGCAGGGCGATGAAGACGCTGGCCAGCGGCGGGATGACGTTGCGGAAGGCCTGCGGGAGGATCACCAGCCCCAGGGTCTGCGGAAAGCTCATACCCAGGGTCCGGGCCGCCTCGGACTGACCCGGCGCCACCGAGTTGACGCCGGAGCGCACGGCCTCCGCGACGAAGGTCCCCGTGTACAGGGTCAGGGCCAGCAAGGCGAACTGGAAGAACGTGAGCCCCAGACCCGCCTTCGGGAGCCCGAAGACAGCGAGCGCGAACACGACCGTGAGGGGGGTGTTCCGCACGCTCTCCACGTAGCAGGTACCGGCCCACCTGAGCGGCAGTAGGGGCGAGACGCGCATGGCAGCGACAAGGGTGCCCAGGCACAGGGCTCCCGTCGCTGCCAGCGCTGTCAGGGTGAGCGTGCGCAGGAAGCCTTCCAGCAGGAGGTCGAGGTTGTCGACGACTGCTTCCACATCGACCCCGTCTACGTCGTGCGGACCGTCTGGCTCCCGTCAGGCGGGCAGGTCACGTGTCGCAGCCGTAGGGCTCAGGCTGCTCGAGCTCCCTCTCGACCACGGCGCCGATCGTCTCGTCGAAGATCTTCTGCAGCTCGCCGTTTTCGTAGGCGTCGGCGATGACCTCATTGACGAACTCGCAGAAGTCCTCCTGCCCCTCCGGAAGACCGATGCCGTAGGGCTCCTCGGTGAAGGTGGCGTCGAGCACCTCGAAGTCGCCCTCGTTGTTAGCGGCGATGCCAGCCAGGATCAGGTCGTCAGTGCTCACGGCCACGATGCCGTCCGTCCCATCACGCATCGCGTCAGCGCACTCGGCGTAGCCGCCGAGCAGCTTCAGTGTGGCCTCGGGGAACATCGAGGTGATGTTCTTCGCGGACGTCGATCCTTCCTGGCTGCAGACCGTCTTGCCGTTCAGGTCCTCGGCGGCCTCGATGCCCTCGGGGTTGCCCTCCTTGACGAGGATTCCCTGGCCTGCGACGACGACGGGTCCGGCGAAGTCGACCTCAGTGTCCCGCTCTGCGTTGATGGTGTAGGTGGCGACGATGAAGTCGACGGTGCCGTTCTTCAGGAAGTCCTGGCGGTTCTTGGAGATCGACTCGATGAACTCGATGCCGTCCTCCTCGATCCCGAGCTTGCCGGCCACGAGCTTGGCCACCTCGACGTCGAACCCCTCAGGATCACCGGACAGGCCCTTGAGGCCGAACAGCGGCTGGTCGAACTTGGTACCTACCTTGATCTTGCCGGCATCGGCGAACTGAGCCATCGTGCTGTCTGCCGGGAACTCCTGCACCTCCTCGGAGGGCACCGGCGACGCGGTGTCGTCGCCACCGCCGCAGGCAGCAAGGGTCAGGGACAGGACGGCCGCGGTGCAGGCCGCGGCAGTGTGGCGGACGCGCATGGAAGTGCCTCTCTCGGTGGGGACGACGTGATGGACGATGCGTGTCGCAGTGGCTCGTTGGTCAGCTCAGTGGGTCAGGATCTTGGACAGGAAGTCCTTGGCGCGCTCGCTGCGAGGCCGCGCGAAGAACTCCTCCGGCTCGGCCTCCTCCACGATCGAGCCGTTGTCCATGAAGACCACGCGGTTCGCGGCGCGACGCGCAAAGCCCATCTCGTGGGTGACCACAACCATGGTCATGCCGTCCTTGGCCAGCGCGGTCATGACCTCCAGCACCTCGTTGATCATCTCCGGGTCGAGCGCCGAGGTGGGCTCGTCGAACAGCATCACCTTCGGGTCCATCGCCAGGGCTCGAGCGATCGCGACCCGCTGCTGTTGCCCACCGGAGAGCTGAGCGGGGTACTTGTCCGCCTGTTCGCCGATGCCTACCCGTTCAAGCAGGTCGCGCCCGCGGGCGTCAGCCTCGGCCCGCTTGACGCCGCGCACCTTGATGGGGCCGAGCGTGACGTTCTCCAGCACCGTCTTGTGCGCGAACAGGTTGAAGGACTGGAAGACCATGCCGACCTCGGCGCGCAACTTGGCCAGCTCCTTGCCTTCGAGCGGCAACGGCCGTCCGTCGACGCGGATCTCACCGGTGTCGATGGTCTCGAGCCGGTTGATGGTGCGGCACAGGGTTGACTTGCCCGATCCGGACGGGCCGATCACGACGACCACCTCGCCGCGCTCGACGGTGAGGTTGACGTCCTTGAGTACGTGCAGGGCACCGAAGTGCTTGTTGACGCCCGACAGCACGACGAGCGGCGGCTGTCCGTCCGTGTGGTGTTCCACGGCCGGGACCCTAGACCCCTCAGCGCTCGGGACGGGACACGCGCTGGTCAGCGTAGGAAACCGTTACCGAGTGGTGACTCTTCGGCCGGTAGGGTGGTGTTGTGGTGCCGGTTCTCGCGGTCGTCGGTCCCACCGCCGCCGGCAAGTCCGACCTCGGTGTCGAGCTCGCCCTGACGCTCGGCGGCGAGGTCGTCAACGCCGATTCGATGCAGCTCTACCGCGGCATGGACGTCGGGACCGCCAAGCTGCCGGAGGCAGAGCGGCGCTCGGTCCCGCACCACCTGCTCGACGTCTGGCCGGTGACCCGCACCGCCACCGCCGCCGACTACCAGGCGCTGTGCCGCGAGGTGGTGGCGGAGGTGCAGGACCGCGGCGCCGTACCTGTCCTGGTCGGCGGGTCGGGCCTCTACCTGCGCGCGGCGCTGGACGACCTGCAGTTCCCCGGCACCGACCCCGAGCTGCGCGCGGCGCTCGAGGCCGAGCTCGAGCGCGACGGCCCGCTCGCGCTGCACGCCCGGCTTCGCGGGCTCGACCCGGTGGCCGCCGGGCGGATGGAGCCGACCAACGGCCGACGCACCGTGCGGGCGCTGGAGGTCGTCACGCTGACCGGCTCCATGCCCGGCGAGCTGACGTCGTACGGCGAGCACGTCCCGACGACCTGGATCGGCGTCGACCGGCCCGACCTCGCCGAGCGGATCGAGCTGCGGGTGGACCGGATGCTCGAGGCCGGGCTGGTCGAGGAGGTGGAGCGACTGGCCGATGAGGGTCTGCGGGAGGGGGTGACCGCCTCCCGAGCGCTGGGCTACGCCCAGGTGCTCGGCGCGCTCGACGGTCGGTGGGACCTTGCCGTCGCTCGCGACCGCACCGTGACGGCAACCCGGCGCTTCGCGCGCCGGCAGCGGGCGTGGTTCCGCCGCGACCCGCGGGTGCACTGGCTGGAGCCCGGCGCGGACCTGCTCGGGCGGGCTCTGGACCTGGTGTCGCAGGACCAGGCCAGCGCGCCAGGTGGTCAGGGATGACCACCGGCCAACCCCTCGCGTTAGCCATGGGACGAAGTGGGGCGAGGGAGCACGATCACGACATGGCCTTCGTCGCGCCCGGCTCCGTCACCCTGGACTCGCTCCCCGCGCTGCACCGCTGCGCGTCGGACGGCACCCTCGAGCTGCTCTACCAGCCGGAGTTCGACCTCGCGACCGGCGAGATCGTCGCCATGGAGGGCCTGCTGCGCTGGCACCACGAGGCGCTCGGGGTGCTGCAGCCCCCGGCCTTCCTCGACCTGGCCGAGGCCAGCGGTGAGATCATCGGCATCGGCGAGTGGGTGCTGCGGGCCGGCATCGAGGAGGCGCTGCGCTGGAGCCTGCTGCCCGGCCCGGTGCGCCGGCTGTGGCTCAACGTCAGCCCCAGCCAGCTCGCCGAGCCGACCTTCGCCGACCGCGTCGCGATCGCCGTGCGGGCCAGCGGCCTGCCGGCGGGCGCGCTGGGCCTCGAGGTGCCCGAGGCCGGGGTGCTCGGGCTGGGCGACGCGGCCGCGCCCGCGCTGAGAGACCTGCGCCAGGCCGGCATCGCCATCGCCGTGGACGACTTCACCAGCTTCTACTCCACCCTCGGCGCGATCGCGGCGTTGCCGATCGACGCGGTCAAGCTCAGCCACCGCTACGTCCGCGGGGTCGGCGACGCCGTCGGGCCGGACGGCCAGGGCGACCCGATCGTCGCCGCGGTGATCGAGCAGGCCCACGAGCGCGGGCTCACCGTGGTCGCCGAGGGCGTCGAGACCTGGTCGGAGGCGGCCCGGTTGATCGAGCTGGGCTGCGACCGGGCTCACGGCTGGCTGTTCGCCAGCGAACAGCGCGCCGACAAGGCCCGCTGGTTGCTCGAGCACGGCAAGGGCTGGCAGCGGGCCGGCTCCATCTCGGTGCCCCACGTCGAGGGCTGACCGCCGTACGCTGACCGGTGTGATCGCCGGTCTGCGCTTCCTCAAGGGGCACGGCACCGAGAACGACTTCGTGCTGCTGCCCGACCCGCAGGGGACTCTGCGGCTCACCCCCGAGCTGGTTCGCCGGCTGTGCGACCGTCGCGCGGGGATCGGCGCCGACGGCGTGCTGCGGGTGGTGCCGAGCGCGTTCGAGCCCGAGGCCGCGCCGTTCGCCGACCAGGCGCGCTGGTTCATGGACTACCGCAACGCCGACGGCTCGATGGCCGAGATGTGCGGGAACGGGGTGCGCGTCTACGCCCGCTACCTCGTCGACGCCGGCCTGCAGCGCCCCGGTGCGATGCGACTGGCGACGCGCGGCGGCATCAAGGAGGTCGAGGTCACCCCCGGCGACGGTCCGGTCAGCGTCGACATGGGCCCGGCCGTGCTGGGCGAGGACGTCGATGTCGACGGGGTGCTCGCGACGTTCGTCGACATGGGCAACCCGCACGCCGTCCTGCCGGTCGCCTCCGTCGCGGGCCTGGGTGAGCTGGTCACCTCCCGGCTGGACCTCAACGTCGAGTACGTCGAGGACGTCTCGTCGACCGCGATCCGGATGCGGGTGCACGAGCGGGGCGTCGGCGAGACGCGCAGCTGCGGCACCGGCGCCTGCGCCGCGGTCGTCGCCACCTCGCTGCGCACCGGCACCCCGCGCGGCACGGCGTACGACGTCGAGGTGCCGGGCGGCTCTCTGACCGTGACCTGGCGAGAGGACGACCACGTGGTGCTGGCCGGCCCCGCGGTGCTGCTGGCAGAGGGGACGGTGAGCGCGACGTGGCTGACGCAGGGCTGACGCCGGGCCAGACGGCGGCCGCGGTGAAGGACGCCGTGGGCGGCTGGGGCTTGGCCTGGATGAGCGATGCCGGGGTGCGCGCCCGCGGCAAGGCCGAGCACGGCCTGCGCGGCCGCCCGCTCTACCACCTGGGCCGCGCCGGTGCGCTCGGCGACGTGAGCGTCGAGGCGGTCATCGCGGTCGAGGCGTTCTTCCCGCCCGAGGTGGTCCGCGCGGCCTGGGACGAGGGTCGCGCGCTCATGGAGCCGCTGGAGGCGGCTCGCGCCTACGCCGGCTACTGCTCCGACCTGTTCCGAGAGCGGTACGGCGACCGGCCGGAGCTGGACCGGCTGGTCGCGCTGCTGGAGAAGGTGGTCGACGGTGCGGAGCCCGCCGGGCTGCCGCTGTTCGCCGCCTGGCGGGCGCTGCCGCGGCCGGCCGACGCGGCCGGACGCTGCGGGCTGCTGCTCAA